>NZ_SIJC01000015.1 GCF_010078385.1 Chengkuizengella sediminis | reverse complement strand
GATGAGATGACCTTATCCGGTATTAGCTAATGTTTCCACTAGTTATCCCAGGCTTATAGGCAGGTTACCTACGTGTTACTCACCCGTCCGCCACTAAGATCTTAAAAAGCAAGCTTTTTAAGATCTTCGTTCGACTTGCATGTATTAGGCACGCCGCCAGCGTTCGTCCTGAGCCAGGATCAAACTCTCCATTAAAGAGTTGCAATCTCACGATCACAACCATTTAGAGCGCTTGGCTCATTCTTTGTTACATGTTATATCCGGGTTCCCAAAAGTTTAAAACTTTTGAGCTATTTGTTTGGATTCCTGAAAATCTTTCAGGTCTCCTTAAGTTCACTCGTTATTCAGTTTTCAAGGTGCAAGTTTTTCTTTTTTTGTCGCTATTCATTTTATGGCGACTAGATCATTATATAACATTTATCCGTTTATTGTCAAGCATTTTTTCATTTGCGTCTGCCGTCTCAGCGGCGACTTGATAAATATACCACGAATGAATGAGCTAATGCAAGTACTTTTTTTGAAAAATATGATCTATCTATCATTCTATGCATATCATATTTAATATATTTATTCTATTACACTTTTATTTATTTTTTTTTAAATATTGTTCAATATACAAATCACGTTCTTGATCTAAATTAATAATTTGTCCTTCTACATTAACCCATGGTCTAGTTGGATTGTTTTGATCAAAGAATACGATTTCTCCAATCATATTATTATTTAATTTTACTATACTTCCATTTTGAAATTCAGTCAGTTTTTTGATAAAGGTATGAACTATACTTGGTTCCAATTTCCCAAAGGATTGCTTTTGAATTTCTTCTAATGCTAGATATGGTGAAATCTTTTCTTTATAGTTCTTATTACTAGTCATTGCATGAAATATATCTGCTACAGCTACAATTTTCGCATATAGATGTATTTTGTTTTTATCAGAACCCAACGGATACCCGCTACCATCACTTTTTTCGTGATGCTGAAGGGCTGCTAATTTTACTCCTTCATTAATCCCCGTTACATCTTTAAGTATATGATATCCATGAATAGTATGTTTTTTAATTTCTTGAATCTCCTCGGAGTTTAATCTTTCAGACTTATGTAATATATCAGGATCAATTTTCGTGTTTCCTATATCATGTAGTAACCCCGAGATACTAACTTGAATCCAGTCTTTTTGAGGTAGATTACTCCATTTAGCTAGTAAATAAGAAGTCATACTTACTTTGATGCTTTTATGAATATAATAATCTTTAGAATCTGTTATTGGTGGTGCAAATAATAAAATATCATATTGATGAATTAGGGAAATGAGTGATTCTAACTTTGTGCGCACTTCCAATAAAGGTATATTGTCAGAGTGAACATTCAAAAATACTTTTTTAATAAAAGAAAATACCTCTTGATATTCATTTGTCAAATCATTATTGAGTATGGATAATTTCTCATCGTTTATCTCTTCGTCTTGTTCCATCTCTACAACCACGTTATTAACTAAAAATGCAGTTAAAATCTCAATCTCTCTATCTCGTAAAATAGTCCCCTTATGAAATAAAGTTCCACCTAGCATTGTAGTCACATCTTCTACTAATTGATCTCCCTTTTGTATTTGCGATACACCTACTCTTTTCATTAAAATCACCACCCCTTAACTGAATTTAAGGACAGAATAAATAAATATTCTGTCCTTGGTTTAAACTTCTTAAGGTATATAAAAACCTTTATTCCGTTGCTTCTGAATCAACTCCATCAGTTTCTTCAGTTTCTTCATTTTCTTCACTTTTTTCGACCTGAGTTACCGTAGCTACTTGGTCTTCTTCTCTGATATTAATCAATCTAACACCTTGAGTGTTCCTACCCATTGTTGAAATCTCAGACATGCTTGTACGTATGATGGTACCAAGAGAAGTGATAATCATTAAATCCTCATCATTGTGAACAATTTTTAAACCAACCACCGAACCATTTTTGTCGGTTACATTGATTGTTTTTATACCTTTACCACCTCTAGTCTGAGATCGATATTCAGACATTGGAGTTCTTTTACCGTAACCTTTTGCTGTGACAATCAATACATCATTGTCGTCATCTACAACATCCATATCAATGACTTGATCATTTTCCGAAATCGTTATTCCCTTTACACCTGAAGCTGAACGCCCCATAGTACGAACATCTTTTTCAGAGAATCGAATGGACATTCCTTGCTGAGTTCCCATTATAATCTCTTGATTCCCATCCGTAAGTTTTACTCCGATTAGTTCATCGTCTTCACGAATGGTAATAGCGATAAGCCCACCTTTTCGAATATTTTTATATTCTTGAATACTCGTTTTCTTTACAATTCCTTTCTTCGTAGCAAAGAAAAGGTTATGTTCACTTTCAAAGCTTTCAATCGGAAATACAGCATTCACATATTCCCCTGGTTCGATTTGCATTAGATTAATGATCGGTGTCCCTTTAGATGTCCTACTTTGTTCAGGAATTTCATAACCCTTCAAACGATATACTTTTCCTTTATTCGTAAAGAACATTAAATAATGGTGGGTGTTGGTTACAAACAGATGTTCAACAAAATCATCATCCTTAGTTCCCATCCCAATAACACCTCTACCGCCACGTTTTTGACTTCGATATGTTGTAACAGGTATACGTTTAATGTAACCAGTATGTGAAATGGAAATAAGAACATCTTCTTGTGGGATTAGATCTTCATCTAAAATATCTAAATCACCAGCTGTAATCTCAGAGCGTCTTTCATCTCCAAATTTATTTTTAATTTCTAGTAATTCTTCTCTAATAATGTTTAATACTAATTGCTCATCAGCTAATATCGCACGTAATTCTGCAATTTTCTTTAATAGTTCCTGATACTCGTCTTCAATTTTATCTCTTTCTAAGCCTGTTAAACGTTGGAGACGCATATCCAAAATGGCTTGAGATTGTTCATGACTCAAATCAAATTGATTCATTAACCCTTCTCTAGCTTCTTCTGTTGTTCTAGAGGCACGAATCAATGCAATCACTTTGTCTAAATGATCTAATGCAATTCGTAATCCTTCTAAAATATGTGCTCTTGCTTCTGCTTTCTTTAAATCAAATTGAGTACGTCTTTCAATTACTTCGATTTGATGTTGAATATAGTGATGCAAAATATCTTTTATGTTTAATACTTTAGGTTCACCATTAACTAAAGCCAACATATTTACACCAAAATTGATTTGCATAGATGTTTGTTTGTATAAGTTATTGAGAATAACATGAGGATTTGAATCCCTACGAAGTTCAATTACGATCCTCATTCCATTTCGATCTGATTCATCTCTAAGATCAGTAATACCTTCAATTTTTTTGTCTCTAACTAATTCTGCAATTTTTTCTATCAATCTTGCTTTTATCACCTGATACGGTAATTCATTAACAATAATTTTTGCTTTGTTTGTAGACTCATTCTCTTCAATTTCTGCTTTAGCTCTCATGGTAACTGAACCACGACCTGTAGTATAAGCTTGTCTAATCCCCTGTCTTCCTAAAATATAACCACCTGTTGGAAAATCTGGTCCACTGATATACTCCATTAAATCAATTGGAGTTAGATCCGGGTTTTTAATTAACTCCAACACACCATCAATGACTTCTCCAAGGTTATGAGGTGGAATATTAGTAGCCATTCCTACAGCAATTCCTGAAACTCCATTTACTAATAAATTTGGAAAACGTGCTGGTAAAACAACGGGTTCTTTTTCTTCACCATCATAATTATCTGCATAATCAACGGTTTCTTTATTAATATCTCTTAACATTTCCATCGCTATTTTTGAAAGGCGCGCTTCCGTATAACGTTGAGCTGCAGCGGAATCTCCATCAATCGAACCAAAGTTTCCATGTCCTTCAATTAACATATAGCGAAGTGAAAAGTCCTGTGCCATCCTTACCATTGTTTCATAAACAGCGGAATCTCCATGTGGATGGTATTTACCTAAAACCTCACCAACAATACGTGCTGACTTTTTAAATGGTTTGTCAGGTGACATCCCCAGCTCAGACATTGCATATAATATTCTCCTATGAACAGGTTTTAAACCATCCCTTACATCTGGTAATGCGCGGCTTACAATAATACTCATAGCATAATCCATAAAAGAGGATTGCATTTCTGTACGAATATCCCTATTTTCTACATTTGAACGTATTTCATCAGCCATGTTCTCACCATAACTTCCTAATTAGATATCTATATTACTAACATATTTAGCATGTTGTTGTATAAAATCTCTTCTTGGTTCTACATTGTCTCCCATTAATGTATCAAATATAGCGTCGGCATCCATCGCATCTTCGATGGTTACTTGCAATAATGTTCGACTTTCAGGATCCATGGTTGTTTCCCACAATTGTCCAGCATCCATCTCGCCAAGACCTTTGTAACGTTGAATGTTTACTTTACCACTTAATTTCTCAATGATCTCATTCTTCTGAGTTTCATTATATGCATATTGAATGACTTTTCCTTTTTCTATTTTATATAAAGGAGGTTGTGCGATATAAATGTATCCTGATTCTATAACAGGTCTCATATATCGATATAAGAAGGTTAATAGTAATGTGCGTATATGTGCACCATCAACGTCGGCATCAGTCATAATAATAATTTTATGATACCTAGCTTTTTCTATATTAAATTCTTCACCAATCCCTGTACCTAGCGCAGTAATAATAGCCCGTATTTCTGCATTTCCTAATATTCTATCTAACCTTGCTTTTTCAACATTTAGTATTTTTCCTCGTAAAGGCAGTATCGCTTGATAATGTCGGTCTCTTCCTTGCTTGGCTGAACCACCCGCTGAATCTCCCTCGACGATATATAATTCACTAATGGAAGCATCTTTAGAGGAGCAATCTGCTAACTTGCCAGGTAAGGAACTAACCTCTAATGCACTTTTTCTTCTCGTAGCTTCTCTTGCTTTACGTGCAGCTTCTCTAGCTCTAGCAGCTTGAAGTGATTTTTCAATAATTTGTTTAGCAATTGAAGGATTTTCTTCTAAAAATTCAGACAACTTTTCAGAGAAAACAGATTCAACAATACTTCTTGCCTCACCGTTACCTAGTTTAGTTTTAGTTTGACCTTCAAACTGAGGTTCTGGGATTTTCACGGAGATAATGGCTGTGATTCCTTCACGAACATCATCACCAGAGAAATTAGCTTCATTGTTTTTCAACAATTGATTTTTTTTAGCATAGTTATTTAAAATTCTAGTTAGAGCACTTTTAAAACCGGACTCATGTGTCCCGCCCTCATGTGTATTTATATTATTGGCAAAGGAATAAATATTTTCACTATAACCATCGTTATATTGCAAGGAAATTTCCACATTAATGTGATCTTTTCCTCCTTCAACGTAAATAGGAAGTTCATGTATAGGTTCACGATTTCGATTTAGATATTCAACAAACGAAATGATCCCACCTTCATATTTGAAAGACTTTTCTTTTTCAGTACGTTTATCTACCAAATTAATTTCGATGCCTTTGTTTAAAAATGCTAGTTCACGAATTCGAGATTGCAAAATATCGTAATCGTATATTGTTGTTTCCTTAAAAATTTCGTCATCTGGTATGAAGGTAGTTTGTGTACCCGTTTCTTCTGTTTCACCAACGATCTTCAAATCATACTGAGGAGCACCATAACGATATTCTTGCTGATGTATTTTACCGTCCCTTCTTACTTGCACTATCACTAATTTGGAAAGTGCGTTCACTACGGATACACCTACTCCGTGTAATCCTCCAGAAACCTTATATCCTTCTCCACCAAATTTACCTCCAGCATGCAGTACCGTCATAACGACCTCTAATGCCGGACGTTTCATTTTTGGATGTTCACCAACAGGTATACCTCGTCCATTATCCTTTACAGTTATACTATTATCTTCATTAACGATAACATCTATTGTTGTACAATACCCGGCCATAGCTTCATCTATACTGTTATCAACAACTTCCCATACTAAATGGTGAAGTCCTTTCACTCCAGTTGAACCGATATACATCCCAGGTCTTTTCCTTACAGCTTCAAGTCCTTCTAGTACTTGAATTTGATTTTCATCATACGCATTGTTTTGTGGTTGATTCAATGACATTTTTGCTTCACCTACTTGTGTAGAATAAAAAACAACTTAAAAACGTTCAAAAAGTTTCGTTTTCAGCACCCTACTTAAAATCAGTCACAACCTTGTGACTAATATAGGATCAGCACTTCCTGTGCTGACAAAGTGGGGATTTTTTTTGAACAATCTATCAAATATGTAAAAAATTCGCTCTTTTCTTTAATGTGGCAGATGAAATGGGTGAATAATATATTTTTGTAGTTGAAATGATCAGTGATTTTGGTTTTTCTTTAGAGATCTTTTCAACCTTATTTTGTACTGTAACATGATTGATAAATGGTTCTAAAACAACAAATGATTTATCAATGGATAAATCAAATATTGCAACTAATTCGGATGCCTTTAAAATCTTATCTCCTCCAAGGTGAATAAACAACCCCTTCACTCCAATCCTAAACAGTCACTGTGCCTTCTAACACATGAAATAGTTTGGCTTCATTTAGTTTAGATAAATTCACACTTTCAACACCTGTTGTAGTAATAAAGGTTTGAACTTTGTCTTGAAAGGTTTCAATAAGTTGTGTTTGACGATATTGATCAAGTTCTGACAATACATCGTCTAATAGAAGAAGAGGATATTCACCTACTTCTTCGTTTATGAGCTCAATTTCTGCAAGTTTTATGGATAGTGCTGTTGTTCTTTGTTGACCTTGGGATCCGAATGTATGAACCTCTTTATCATTAATTAAAAAAAGAAGATCATCACGATGTGGTCCTATTAGGGTGATTCCTCTCTTTAATTCCTGTTCTCGCATCTTTGTTAACTTTAACATAAATTGATCAATTAAAACAGTTTCATCATCAAATTGTTCAAATTCAAATGAAGGTTTGTAAATGACTTTTAAATTCTCCTTCCCGTTTGTAATACTTGAATGAATTTGTTCAGTCCACATTTGTAATTTTGTTATAAAGTGTTGACGTTTTTTGATGATTTTAATACCGAACTGGGCGAATTGTTGATCCCATATCGTTAATAAATCGTTTAAATGCTTGTCCGTTGCACTATGATGCTGCTTTAATAAATTATTTCTTTGATTTAATATTCTTTGATATTGCTGTAAATCATAAATATAACTAGGGTGAACTTGACCTAATTCCATATCAATAAATCTACGACGTATTCTAGGTGATCCTTTTACAATTTCTAAATCTTCAGGTGCAAACATAACGACATTTAACACCCCAATAAAATCACTAAGCTTTCTTTGCTCAAGTCCATTCACCTTTACTTTTTTCCCTTTTTGAGAAAGATGAATTTCTAATTTATTATTTCCGTATTTTTTTTCAATCTCACAATACATCGATGTTTCATCAAATCCCCATCCGATCAATTCTTTGTCCGTGTTTGTACGATGTGATTTGGTTAAAGCCATAACGTAAATGGCTTCGAGTAAATTCGTTTTTCCCTGAGCATTTGGACCTATAAATATATTGATATTATGATCAAGATTGATATCTATAGATTGATAGTTGCGATAATTGTTTAAAGTTAGTTTTTTTAAAAACAAAAAGATTCCCCCTGAGTTACAAATTAGTCACTTTGTAATCCCCAGTTTCATTGATTTTCACTTCATCGCCTGGAACGATTTTTCTACCTCTTCGATTATCAAGCGAACCATTGATGTATATCCTATTTTCTTGTAAAAATGGCTTGGCTTGCCCTCCGGTAGAAATATGATTCGTTAATTTTAAAAATTGTCCTAATGTAATATATTCATCTTTAATTTTTATGATTTCCATTTTGACTTATCCTTTCAAGCGTTCTTTAGTACTTTAAATTATCTACAAAAATTTAATTGAATAAAGTATAAGTGTATCTCCCCCTAAGGTTTGCCAAACAGCGAGTTTTCTTTATCAATTTGTTGTGCGATAAGGTAAAATTAAATGAAGCATGTTGGTATTGTCACTTGGTTTAATAATAATTGGACTCATCGTTCCCGTAATACCGATTTGAATATGATCACTATCAATTACTTTTAAGGCATCAAGCATATATTTTGAATTAAAGGATATTTGTATTAATTCTCCTTCAATTTTTTCCGCTTTTACTTGTTCTGTTATTTTACCTAAAGAAGTTAAACTAGATGTAATTTCGATTTCCTCATGATCTTTTACAATCATTTTAACAATGTTTGTTTGATTTTCTTTTGATAATAAATATGCACGATCTATCGCTTCTAAAAACATCTTTGTTGGTACAGTAATTTCCGTTTTGAAAACTTGTGGAATGATTTTTGAAGTATCTGGATAAATTCCATCTAATATTCGAGTATAAAATAATATAGAATCAATTTTAAATAATACTTGATTATTAGCAAATACAATGTGAATCATACTATTTTGATCAGGTAATAATTTATTTAATTCATTCAGCGTTTTTCCTGAAATAACAATATTTTGAAGATTTAAATCTAAGTTCATATCTAGATTTGAAATTTCTCTGCTTGCTAAACGATGACGATCCGTTGCGACAAATTTCAAATTTTCATTGGAAACACTCCATAAAATCCCTGTTAAAATCGGTGTACTTTCATTGGTTGATATTGCAAAGGAGGTTTGTTTAATCATGGATTTTAATAGATCACTTGCTAACATAATCGAGTTGTTTTCTTCCACAGATGGAAGTACTGGATATTCTTCTGGATCAAGACCAATGATTTGAAGTTCAGATGTTCCTGATTTAATGATGGTTTGAAATTGTGAATTCACTTCAATTTCTACGTATTCACCTGGTAGTTTTCTTATAATCTCCACAAAAAATTTAGCAGGTAATACTACACTGCCTTCTTTTTTTATTTCAATATTTTGAATTTCTTTTTCTTCTTTAGGAATGAAACTTTGAATAGAAATTTCTGTATCACTTGCTGTTAAAATAACTTCTTGATCATGAGCATCAATTTTGATTCCACTTAAAATGGGGATTGTTGTTCTGTTGGTTATTGCTTTTGAAACATGTTGAATGGACTCATGCAGTTTATTTTTTAAAATTTTAAATTCCATATTTCCATCTCCAAACTATTTTTCTGATCTTTATTTATTATCATTTAAGTCGGTTATAAATTAAGTTTTGTTAGTTGTATGAATACTTTTTTAAACCGGGTATTCTATAATATTATATTTTATATTTTTTTTAGTATAAGTAGTAGGGACACTGAATATGTGGATAACTTTAATTTATGTACAATATTTCAGCCTATTCACATGTGAGTAAATTGTGCATAGGCTGGTGATATTATGAAGGGTTTTTAATTTTACTTGTGATATTGTGGACAACTTTATATAATTCCTGATCATTTTTTAATGATTTTGATATTTTATCATAAGCATGAATTACGGTTGTATGATCTCTTCCTCCAAAGGCTTCTCCTATTTTAGGAAGGGATAGGTCAGTAAGTTCTCTTGACAAATACATAGCAATTTGTCTTGGAAATGCTACTGATTTTGTTCTTTTTCTAGCTTTAAAATCTTCAATATTTAAACCGTAGTGTGCACCTGTTATTTTTTGAATATCCTCAACAGTAATGACTCTTGGTCGACTAGAAGGTATAATATCTTTTAATGCATTTCTTGCTAACTCTGCAGATATATCCTCATTTATTAAAGAGGAATAAGCTACAACACGTATCAACGCACCTTCAAGTTCTCTAATGTTAGTATCAATTTGACTTGCTATATATACCATGGCTTCATTTGGCACATCTAAATTTTCAGCTTTTGCTTTTTTTCTAAGTATGGCAATTCTTGTTTCTAAATCAGGAGGTTGAATATCTGTGATAAGTCCCCATTCAAACCTTGAACGAAGTCTTTCTTCTAATGTTGGAATTTCTTTAGGTGGTCGATCACTAGATATAATAATTTGTTTTGATTCCTCATGCAGTGCATTAAATGTATGGAAAAATTCTTCCTGTGTTTGTTCTTTACCTGCTAAAAATTGGATATCATCAATTAATAATATATCGATATTTCTATATTTATTTCTAAAAGATTCACCACGATTATCACGTATAGCATTAATAAACTCATTCGTAAATTTTTCTGATGAAATATATAATACCTTGGTTTTAGGGTGATGTTCTATAATATAATGTCCAATCGCATGCATTAAATGAGTTTTTCCTAACCCAACTCCACCGTATAAAAATAAAGGATTATAGGCTTTTGCTGGAGCTTCAGCTACAGCTAAGGAGGCAGCATGTGCAAATCGATTACCAGAACCAATGACAAACGTATCAAAAGTATATTTAGCATTTAACATCGGTGGTAAAGACTCTTCATTTGTTGTAATCTTTTGTTTTGTCTTTTTTTTCGGCGCTGGTATAACGTCAGGAATGACTTCCTCGTCTTCAATCACTATTTTAACCTCTACTTTACGGCCAGTAGTTTCAAAAACCGCATTGCTAATTAGTTTTATGTAGCGATTTTCCAGCCACTCCTTTGCAAACATATTTGGTGCGCAAACCAACAATACAGATTCATTAAATACTTTTACTTTTGTTGATTTTAACCAAGTATCGTAACTAGGTTTACTCACTTTTGTTTGTAATATGGATAAAATTTTCTGCCAAAGCTGATCAGGATAATCTTCCATGAATGCATTCACTCCTTTAACCTTTAAAAAAATCTTTTATGGAAGAATTGTTGAAAAAAATTTTGATGAGTTCAATTAGTATTGATTTTTTACTAATTTATGAAAAACGAGTCTATATTGTAATCAGTTTTTACTAGGTATTAAAAACTGATTGTGGATAAAAAACTACTATGATTTTATTAAGAGAAGATATCTTTTTATGTCGAAAAATTCTATTTTACCCACAAAAAAACCATTCTAGGGATAAAATATTCACAATTATATAAGTTGTTCACAACTATATCCACAGAATGTTGATAAATGATATGGTTTTTACTACATATCCACAAGATAGAGCATTTTCATCATAGCAAATAAATCTTTATATTTCAATCAATTTCTGAACATTATCCACAAGTGCACATCCTGTGCATATTTTTTTATTTACAAAGCGACAAATTGTTCTTTAATTGTTGATGAATCGACATTTTTCTAAATCTGATAATTTTTTATCCACACACATGTTCAAGTACTATTTTTTGGATTACCAATATGTTTTATTTCGTTTATTTTGCCCACATGTTAATAAATTAAGTAGAGGAAAAAAATGAGGGGATATAAAAGTTGACTTTTTGAAAGCAAAATGATTTAATGTATAAGGATTATTATGCGAAATGCAATTCCTTAAGGGGGTGCGATAAATGAAACCAACTTTTCAACCAAACACAAGAAAACGTAAAAAAGTACATGGATTCCGTAAAAGAATGAATTCAAAAAATGGACGCAAAGTTTTAACTGCTCGTCGTAGAAAGGGTAGAAAAATTTTAAGTGCGTAAATGAACTTTACTGGTAGAAGACCTATGCTCAATGAAATAGGGCTTTAGTAAAGTATTTGAGATGACCACTTACTGTGGTCTTTTTTCTTTTTAGTTTAAATATGGATTGAAGTGTGAAAAATATTAACTATTAGAGTACTTATCTAATATGAAACGATGATATATGGAGCGTTTAATATGGAAAATAAATTTCGTCTAAAAAAGAAGGAAGATTTTAATTTCATATATCGTTATGGAAAATCTATTGCGAATCATCAGTTTGTGGTTTATTACAAACAAAATTCAATTCATCATTTTCGCTTAGGTATTTCCGTAAGTAAAAAAACAGGAAATGCGGTAGTTAGAAATAGAATGCGTAGAGTCATTAAAGAAATAGTAAGACATCACGAAGATAAAGTAGCTCCCAGTTATGATTTCATTATTATTGTTAGAAAACCAGCTGTTCATATGGAATATCATCAAATGGAAAAAAGCATCTTACATGTATTACGTAAAGCGTCCATATTAACGAAAAAAGCTAGAGGAAATTAGAAGAAAGATTAGCGTATTTAATCATTTCTAGATCCAATTAATCAATAAAGCTAAGCTTCTAAGTGAATTGAGTTTTGTTTATTTGTTGATTAAATTATGATATAGTTTATATTGAAACTTATAAAGATGTGGATAGTAGGTTAGGAGGAATTTAATTTTGTCACGTCGTTTGCCATTACTTCTTGTATTGTTATCTTTAACAGTTTTACTAGCTGGTTGTAGTATGGAGGACCCCATAGATCCTAGTAACGGGTTTTGGGATAAGTATTTTGTTCATCCTCTTTCATTTTCTTTAGATTGGTTTGCAGATCTTCCTTATAGTAACTATGGTATATCTATTCTTATTGTAACGATTATTATAAGATTGTTGATTTTACCACTTACTTTAAAACAGATTCGCAGTTCCAAACAAATGCAAGAAATTCAACCTGAAATAAAAAAATTAAAAGAAAAATATAAAACCGATCCGAAAAAGCAACAGGAAGAAACCATGAGATTGTTCCAAAAAAATGGGATAAATCCATTGGCGGGTTGTTTACCACTTATAGTGCAAATGCCGATCCTAATCGCTTTATATAATGCGATCATGCGTAATGATTTAATTAGTAACAGTACATTTTTATGGTTGCAATTAGGTGAAAGAGATCCATATGTTTTACCTATATTAGCGGCAATAACAACATATCTTCAAAGTAAGATGATGTCGTCTCAAATGAATAACCAAATGGCAGGTATGCAAGGGATTATGATGATCTTCCCTGTACTAATATTTGTAATGGCATTAACATTCCCATCCGCCTTACCTTTATACTGGGTGTATGGTAATATCTTTACAATTATTCAATCCTATTTTATATACGGAAACAAAAAAAGTAAGGCTCCAAAAGAGGGAGGTCTTTCTAAGTGAAAAAAATTTCTGTAACCGGTAAAACGATTGAAGATGCTGTTCAATCTGGTTTAGCGCAATTAAACACAACTGAAGACAAAGTAAAGGTACATATTATTGAGGAACCTACAAAAGGATTTTTAGGTTTAATCGGTTCTAAGGATGCAAAGGTTGATTTAGAGTATATTTCTGATGTTGTTGATGAAGCCTTTGAATTTTTAAAAGATATTGTGGACAAGATGAAGTTAGATGTCAGCGTTGAAATTGGGCAAAGGCAAGATAATGAAAAATTTATTAATCTTACTGGATCAGAAGTCGGTATTTTAATTGGTAGAAGAGGACAAACATTGGATTCACTACAGTATTTAGTTAATATTGTTGCAAATCGATATGCTAATTCATACCATAGAGTTTTACTAGATGCAGAAAATTTTCGCGAAAAAAGGAAGAAGACACTTGAGCAATTGGCTGGTAAAATTGCTGACCGAGTGATTAGATATAAAAGAGATGTTTCTCTTGAACCAATGTCGCCACAGGATCGTAAGATTATCCATACGTATTTGCAGGACCATCCTAAAATAAATACTAAAAGTGAAGGAAAAGAACCTAATAGGTACGTGGTTGTTTCATTAAAGTGAAATTATTATCTTATGATTTAAAATATGGTTATTCATTTTCTGCAATGGCTTATTATTTATTGAATGAGCCATTGCTTTTTTACCATTTGGAGCTTGTTTAAGAATTTTAAAAATAGCTTTAATTGAAAGTAAAAGGAATCTTTTTTTATAATTTGAAAGTGAATTTGTGAATGATAAATTGATAAAAGGTAATATTACGGGATAAAGAGGTGTGTTCATGATTTCCGATACAATTGCCGCCATTTCAACACCGCTTGGTGAAGGTGGTATTGCAATGATTCGTATTAGTGGTCCTGAAGCCGTTTCCATTGCTGATACCATTTTTTATGCAAAACAGAAAGCTTCTGATATGAAAACCCATACTGTGCAATATGGGTACATAAAAGAATCAGATACAGGGCTGAAAGTAGATGAGGTCTTGTTAACTGTGATGTTAGCCCCAAGATCTTTTACAAAAGAAAATGTAGTTGAAATTAGTTGTCATGGTGGATTAATAGCAGTTAAAAAAACATTGGAATTATTGTTGCTAAATGGCGCTCGTTTAGCAGAACCTGGAGAGTTTACTAAAAGGGCTTTTTTAAACGGTAGAATTGATTTAACACAAGCTGAAGCAGTTATCGATCTTATACGTTCTAAGTCGGATCGAGCTTATTCTGTTGCCATGAAACAAGTAGAGGGTTCATTATCAGATAAAATTGTGAATTTAAGAAAATTACTTATTGAATTGATGGCTCATATTGAAGTAAATATTGATTATCCTGAACATGATGTTGAGGAACTTACTTATAAGTATATTGCAGATAAATGCAGCCAAGCTATTTTAATCATTGATGAATTATTAAAGAATGCAAATCAGGGGAAAATTTTAAGAGAAGGAATTGTAACAGCTATTATTGGCAGACCCAATGTTGGCAAGTCATCTTTATTAAATTTATTAGCGAGGGAAAACAAAGCCATTGTTACCGATATTCCTGGAACGACAAGAGATGTGATTGAAGAATATGTTACTGTAGGTGGAGTTCCATTAAAATTATTAGATACAGCAGGTTTGCGAGAAACTAGTGATGTTGTTGAAAAAATTGGGGTTGAGAGATCAAAAGAATCGCTTAAAGATGCGGAATTAGTTTTATTTGTAATCAATCAAAATGAGCCAATACATGATGATGAAATTAAGTTATTTCACGAACTTAAAAATAAGCAGGTTATTGTCGTTTTAAATAAAACAGACTTACCTAATAAAATAGAACTAAACCAGTTGACGAATCAATTTACTGAAGAACAGATTGTAAAAATGTCAATTAAAAATGACCAAGGTCAATCCGAACTAGAGAAAGTTATTGCAAACATGTTTTTCAATGGAAAAATAGAGTCTACAGATTCTTCGTATGTGAGTAATGTAAGACACATTCATCTTTTAAATAAAGCAAAGAGATCATTAGAAGAAGCATTAAAAGGGACACATGATATTCCAATTGACATGCTTCAAATTGATATTAGAAATGCTTGGGAAGACTTAGGTGAAGTGATTGGTGATGCAGTTAGTGAATCGTTAATCGATCAAATCTTTTCCCAATTTTGCCTGGGTAAATAAGTATCAATTAATAAATGAAAAAAATAGGTAAAGGAGGGCTAAAATAAATGGGGTATCAAGCTGGTGAGTATGATGTTATTGTCATTGGAGCTGGTCACGCTGGATGTGAGGCTGCATTAGCTGCTGCAAGAATGGGATGTCAAACATTATTAATCACGATTAATTTGGATATGGTCGCTTTTATGCCATGTAATCCTTCTATTGGAGGACCAGCAAAGGGCCATGTTGTTAGAGAAATTGATGCTTTAGGTGGAGAGATGGGTAGAAATATTGACAAAACTTATATCCAGTTAAGGATGTTAAACACTGGAAAGGGACCTGCTGTTCATGCATTGCGAGCACAAGCAGACAAGTTTTTTTATCAGAATGCTTTAAAAGAAACGATAGAAAAACAGGATAACTTAACTTTGCAACAAGGAATGGTAGAAGAATTAATTGTTGAAAATGGAGTTTGCGTCGGTGTTGTTACGAAAACAGGAGCCGAATTTAGAAGTGAAACAGTCGTTCTTACTACAGGTACTTATTTACGTGGTAAAGTCATCATGGGTGAGGTTATATATGAAAGTGGTCCAAATAACCAACAGCCTTCTATTAAGCTTTCTGATTGTTTAAAATCATTAGGTTTTGATTTAGTTCGATTTAAAACAGGAACTCCGCCTAGAGTTCATAAAGATACGATTGATTTTTCTAAAACAGAAGAACAGCCAGGGGATAAAAATCCTAAACATTTTTCATTTGAAACAACTAAAGGTATTGACAAAGAACAATTACCTTGTTGGTTAACCTATACATCGAGAGAAACACATGAAACCATTAATAACAATTTATCTCGTGCCCCTATGTATTCTGGAGTGATTGAAGGTACTGGTCCGAGATATTGTCCATCTATAGAAGATAAAATTGTGCGTTTTAGCGATAAACCAAAACATCAAATATTTTTGGAGCCTGAAGGAAGGTACACCACTGAGTATTACGTACAGGGATTATCAACTAGTATGCCTGAGGATGTTCAGTTAAAAATATTACAATCCATTCCTGGTTTGGAAAATGTTCAGATGATGCGAACTGGATATGCAATTGAGTATGATGCAGTAGTTCCAACACAGCTGTGGCCTACGTTGGAAACAAAAAGAATTTCGAATTTATATACTGCTGGTCAAATTAATGGAACTTCTGGATATGAAGAAGCAGCTGGGCAGGGGATCATGGCCGGTATTAATGCAGCCAGAAAAGTGAAGGGAGAAGAACCTGTTATTATTCAGCGTTCTCAAGGATATATAGGGGTTCTAATTGATGATTTAGTGACGAAAGGAACAAATGAACCCTATCGATTGTTAACTTCACGTGCAGAATATCGTTTATTGTTAAGGCATGATAATGCTGATTTACGTTTAACTCCTACTGGTTACGAAATTGGGTTAATACCAGAGAGCAGATATGTTAAATTTATGGAAAAAAGTAAAAAAATAGAAAACGAGCTTATTCGACTAAAATCGACAAAAATTAGACCTAATCCAGAAGTGCAACAAAAGTTGGAAGAAGTAAATTCCACTATTTTAAATAATTCAGTGGATGCAGCATCATTATTGCGTAGACCAGAAATTTTATATCATCATATTGAATTATTTTCACCTTCAGAAATTGAATTGTCCGAAGAAGAAAAAGAACAGGTAGAAATTCAAATTAAATATTCTGGATATATAGAAAAACAACTTGTCCAGGTTAAGCGTTTAAGAAAAATGGAGAAGAAAAAAATACCTTCTGATATCGATTATGATGATGTTCAAGGGATAGCTATAGAAGCAAGGCAAAAGCTTTCTGATATAAGACCCATCTCAATTGGGCAAGCTTCAAGAATATCTGGAGTAACACCTGCTGATATTTCTATATTATTAGTTTATTTAGAGCATTACAATAAAGTTGTGGCAGCGAGAAGAGGATAATATGAACTTTAAACAATTTTCTTTATTATTAAAAAATAATAATATGAGCATTTCTTCTGAACAGTGGGATTTATTTGAAAAATATTTTCTTATATTGGTGGACTGGAATGATCGTATGAATTTAACTGCTATTACGGATAAAGAACAGGTTTTCATAAAACATTTTTATGATTCCATTTCTTTAGCTTTTTATGTACCTATATCACAACTCAAAACTATAGCTGATATTGGGTCTGGTGCTGGTTTTCCGAGCATCCCCTTAAAAATTATGTTTCCTCATTTAAAGATATCCATTGTAGATTCTTTAAAGAAAAGAATTCGTTTTCTGAATCATCTCACTGCAGAATTACAACTTGCTGATGTGGAATGTATTCATGGTAGAGCTGAAGAACTTGGAAGAAATCAAAATCTCAGAGATCATTTTGATTTGGTAACCGCTAGAGCTGTAGCTAAGTTAAACGTCTTAAACGAATATTGTCTTCCTTTTGTGAAAGAAGGAGGGCAATTTGTAGCCATGAAAGGTCCTAATACATCTGAAGAGATAAATGAAGCACGTAATAGTTTAAAACAACTAAAGGGATCTTTATCAAAGGTAGTCAATTTCCAATTACCAGACCATTCTGATCGAAACTTTATATTTATTCACAAAATAGGATCAACTCCAAAAAAATACCCCAGAAATCCAGGTACACCAATCAAAAATCCACTGGTTTAAATACAATCTATTAAAGGTTTACTTGATTTGGAAAAGGTGATGATTAATTGTTTGATTCTGGGGATTAGGGGTTTTAATGTTCCACGTGAAACATAAAATCACGTTTAAGATTCTTCATTGAAGAATCTACTACTATTTTATGATAGTCTTGATAAAAGCGAAAAGAAATCTAGTCCGTATTTGATTTATTTTTGAATTTGAATGTGATAGATTTGTTAAAGTTGCAGGAATATAGAAATGAATGGAGAATTAATATTAATAAATATTTTCTTACATATATAGTTTCATTAATAGTAATAGCTTAAACAATATGCAATTAAACCTGTACTTTTTAATAACCAATCGTCTTAAGGAATGAATTTCATAAGATTATTTTTGTTGAGCGAATAGTTAAACCCTAACATTTTAATTTTTTCAGTTAACTCCATTCACCGGTATGATTTAAACAAAAAGTATAGTCACAGCTAGTAGGAGAGATAGGTGGTCATTAAATAATGAAAGATCAGTTTACAAAGTTACTTGGATTTTCAGATCGAAATAGTGGTGCTGAGGTGAAAGCAATTCCAGTAGAAGAGATTGTTCCAAGTCCATATCAACCAAGGGAAGTTTTTGATGAAGACAAAATAGATGAATTGTGTCAAACGATAAAAACACATGGTGTTATTCAACCTATAGTTGTACGAGTGAGGGATAGTAAATTTGAAATTATTGCAGGTGAGAGAAGATTTAGAGCAGTAAAAAAATTGAGTTTAGAAACTATTCCAGCAATTATAAAAGAATATAATGATTCTCAAGCTGCTTCAATTGCGTTAATTGAAAACTTACAACGTGAAGGGCTCACTTCTATAGAGGAAGCTATTGCTTATCAGAAATTAATAGAAATACACCAGCTAACACAAGAAAGTTTAGCTCAAAGAATCGGGAAAAGCCAATCTACGATAGCTAATAAACTCCGTTTACTAAACTTATCTGAACCTGTAAAATCTGCTTTGTTAACTAGAACTATTACTGAGAGACATGCAAGAGCTTTGCTCTCATTAGACAGCGAAGAGCTGCAAATTAAGCTTTTAGATGAAGTGATTAAAAAAGATTTAAATGTAAAACAAACAGAAGCTAGGGTTAATCTTTATAAGGAAATCTCTAAATCAAAAAAATCTAAAAGAGTCTCTTTTTCAAAGGACATTCGTTTGGCAGTAAATACAATACGTCAATCATTTGATATGGTTGTTGATTCAGGCTTAAAGATAACAAAAGATGAAAAAGATTACGATGATTATTATGAAATATCTTTTAAAATTCCTAAAAAAGAGTAAATTTATAATATGAAAATAAATTGAAAACATAAATATCCAGTTACTTTTAGATCACAAAAATAACGATAAAGCTTCCATGTCATAATAAGGGTGGAGGTTTTATTTTTACCTTTAATAATTTTTTATTGAGTTATTTTATAGTTAGAAAGGACTTATCCTATGAATTATGGTATAAATCCAAATATATACTCATTTGCATGAATTATTCAAAATTATATGTTTTTATAAGATCAAATCTAATATATAATATAACTAATCTAGTATTTATTTAACTGCTATATTTATCTCATCAGTCCATTTCCTCAAAAGTTAGTAATTGTTACAATGTAATAGATTGCATATTTTTTCTAAGAATATCAACTTAGAAATTTATTTAAGTAATCACACTAATTACTCATTGTAATTCGTATGTAACGAGCTTTTGATTAAGGGGATGAGAATGTGCATTACTTTACTTAATAATGCAACCATATTTTCTTTGAATGGATTACCTTAAAGTTTCTTGTAAGTTATAATGTATTATTCTTTTGAAAGTTTTAAATTTTTTTATGAGGTGAAAGAGTATTGTCTAAAATAATTGCAATTACAAATCAAAAAGGTGGGGTTGGAAAAACAACAACCTCTATTAATTTAGGAGCCTCTTTAGCCACCTTAGGTAAAAAGGTATTATTAGTAGATATCGATCCCCAAGGAAATACAACAAGTGGTGTTGGAATCAATAAAGCCGATGTAGTTCACTGTATTTATGATGTCATTATTAATGATGTTCATCCAAAAGATGCAATTTGCAACTCTGAAATAGATAATTTAGATATCTTACCCGCAACAATCCAATTAGCTGGTGCAGAAATAGAACTAGTACCGACTATTTCTAGAGAAATCAGATTAAAAAAATCTATACAGCTTGTGAAGCATCTTTATGATTATGTATTAATTGATTGCCCACCTTCACTTGGTATTTTAACGGTTAATTCATTAACCGCTGCAGATTCAGTAATTATACCCATTCAATGTGAGTACTACGCATTAGAAGGTTTGAGTCAGCTATTAAACACAGTACGCTTGGTACAAAAACATTTGAATACTAATTTACAGATTGAAGGAGTCTTATTAACAATGTTAGATGCTAGAACTAATCTTGGTATTCAAGTAATTGAAGAAGTGAAAAAGTACTTTCAAGAGAAGGTATATCAGACTATTATTCCTAGAAATGTTAGATTGAGTGAAGCACCAAGTCATGGGAAACCTATCATTACTTATGATGCAAAATCAAAGGGAGCAGAAGTATATTTGGAACTTGCTAAGGAAGTGATTTCAATTGACTAAGCGTTTAGGTAGAGGTCTAGATGCTTTAATTCCAGCGCTAGAATTACAAGAAGATGATAAAGTGATTGAGATAGGTTTATCAAATTTACGTCCTAATCCGTATCAACCTCGTAAAAATTTTTTAGAGGATAAAATTGATGAACTAGCATTATCTATTAAGGAACATGGAGTAATTCAGCCAATAATAGTAAGACAAGTATTAAGAGGATATGAGATTATAGCAGGTGAAAGAAGATGGCGGGCTTCAAAAAAGTGTGGGTTAAAAACGGTACCTGCTGTAGTACGCTCTTTTACAGATCAACAGGTCACGGAAATTGCTTTGATAGAAAACTTACAACGTGAGGATTTAAATCCGATGGAAGTTGCAGTTGCTTATCAATCGTTAATAGAGAAATTTGATATTACACAAGAGGAGTTATCTGTTAAAGTTGGAAAATCAAGATCTCATATTGCAAATTTTATGCGGTTACTTCAGTTGCCTAATGAAATAAAACAGTATGTTTCACGTGGAACATTATCCATGGGACATGCAAGAGCGATAGTTGGATTAAAAGATAATAATTTAAAAAAAGAGATGACTAATTTAACAATTAAAAATGAGTGGAGTGTCAGAGAATTAGAAAAAGCGATACAAAACACACAAGAAACAAAAAGTAAGAAGAAAAAAATTAAAACCAACAATCCATTTATTACACAACTTGAAGATGAACTTAGAGACAAATATAAAACAACAGTTAAAATCAAAAATAATCAAAATGATAAAGGAATTATTGAACTTTCTTATTATTCGAAAGATGATTTACAAAGGTTGTTAGATTTATTGTAGGCTATCGAACATATAAGTGAATATAATGAAACATACCATTTCAATTCGATAAAAGACCCTGAGGAATGAACGGTCTAAAATGATTGATTTATGGTATGTTTTTTTACATATTGTGAATTTATAAATATTTTTAATGAGTTTTCTTTATAGGGTAGGAAAGTATAAATATCACACCCTATATATTTAGAAAAATCTAAAAAAATCAAGGACTGGTTACGCATTAGAGTGAATTATATATAAAATTGTATTATGATAGTTAAAAATGGATTAAAAAGGAGAGATATGATGCGATTGCGATACTTTGATAATGCAGCATCATCTTGGCCTAAACCAGCAACAGTCGTTGAGGCAATGAATGAAGCAGTTGTAAATTTTGCGGCAAATCCTGGTAGAGGTAGTCATCAAATGGCGGTACAGGCAAGTAGAATCTTATTTCAAACTAGGAAACATTTGGCTAAATTGTTCGGAATTAATGATCCAAATCACATTTCATTTTGTCTAAACACAACGGAAGCCTTAAATTTGGCGATTAAAGGATTGTTAAATGAAAATGATCATGTCATTTGTACGAGCGTAGAACATAACTCTGTAAGAAGGCCGTTGGAATATTTAAAAAAGATATTAAATATTGATATCACATATTTAAAAACAAACATCCTAGGGCAAATTGAACTAAAGGATGTAGAAAATGCAATTCAAAAAAATACAAAACTAATGATTTGTAATCATAGTTCAAACCTTCTAGGAAGTATTTTGCCAATCGAACAAATAAATAACATAGCAAAGGAAAAAGGTGTGATCACACTAGTAGATGCAGCACAAACTGCTGGACTCATTCCAATAGATGTCGAGAAAATGGGGATAGACATATTGGCTTTTCCAGGTCACAAAGGTTTATTGGGACCACAAGGTACAGGTGGGATATATATTAACCCTCAAATTGAAATAGAACCATTAATCCATGGTGGGACTGGAAGTCAATCTGAAAAAATAGAACAACCCACTGTGAGACCAGATCGTTATGAATCAGGAACGCAGAATACACCTGGAATAGCAGGATTAAAGGAAGGTGTGAGTTTTGTATTAAATGAGAGTGTAGAGAAGATTCATACGAAAGAATGGAAGCTTACACAAAGACTAATGGAAGGATTATTAAAAATCCAAAAAGTGAAAATATTAGGACCAAGGTTAGGGGATAATAAAACAGGAATTACTTCATTTAATATAGAAGGTCTCGATGCATCCAATGTCGCTTTTAGTTTAGATCGAAGCTATAATATTGCAGTACGATCTGGGTTTCATTGTACACCATTAGCACATGAAACAGTAGGAACCCTTGATTTCGGTGCTGTGAGAGCTAGTGTCGGATATTTTACAACGGAAGAAGAAATTGATTATATATTAGAAGCAGTGAAAGAAATAGCCCAAAAAAAACACTGAAATAAGAAAAAAATATAGAGAACTGCTTAAATTGTGTGATTATAAGATTGTTGTTTTAAATATTGAGTGGAATACTGTATTGAATCAGCAATAATTTTAGACATTTCAACAACTAAGTTTAAACGAGTGTTTTGTAAAACGAAATATTCCATAAAACCGCTGACATTAACAATACCAGTAACATGTATATTTCCGACAGATGGTAAACTTTTGTTTACACCAGCACCAGGCTTTAAAGGACCACTTCCTATCTGGATATGACCAACACTTGCGAGTTTTCCAAGACAGGCATCAACTGCGATAATAAAAGGATTATGATACTTGTTGTTGATTTCAGACAACTTATCATTTAAATTTACAGCATGTACAGGCTCTTCTAAAGTGCCAAAAATATCGAAAGTACAGTTTTTAAATTGACTAAGATGATATCCTACAAGAGGACCTAAGGAATCTCCAGTAGAACGATCGGACCCAATACATAATGCAATGATTTTACGATCTGCAACTTCAGTAGATAATAATTGATATACACCATTTGTCAGTTGTTTTTTATGAGTTGGATCTTTATATGATACTTTATAAGATTTTGGGGATGATTTTGAGTTTTTAGAGCTTAATTTCATAATAGTCCTCCTATAATATTAAATATATTTATCTATGTAATTTCTGGGGAATCATTGATGAAAGAAGAATTACTTTACTAGTATACGAATCTAATCTATGATTTATACTACCTTTTAACAAAAAAATGGGGTTATTATGAAATGGAAATGTTAATTGCATTTGATTCAACACAACAAGCTTTACGAGCGGAGATGCTTTTAGAATATGCAGAAGTAGATATTGATACTTGCCCAACACCAAAAGAAATTACTGCTGGTTGTGCTCTATCAATAGAGTTTCATAAAGAAGATTTACAAAAGGTCAAAAATATCATTCTTTCAGAAAAAGTTGATATAAAGGGTATATTTGAAAAGAAAAATCATCAATATGTAAAAATGATTTAGTTCGCAATTGTGAGAGGGTGTGAAATTAGATGGAGAATAATCAATTTCAGATGGGTGACGTAGTACAAATGAAAAAACAACATCCATGTGGAACAAATGAAATGGAAATCATAAGAATGGGGATGGACATTAGAATAAAATGTTTAGGATGCCAACATAGTGTTCTTATGCCAAGAAGTAAGTTTGTAAAAAGAATGAAAAAAGTAATAAGGTCAAAAGAAGAGTGAAGATTCAAATTTAAAAAACCTCATTTATCATGATATGAAATTCCTCACTCAAAAGTGTAAAGCTGAATAAGTTAAAGTAAAGTTCAGATTTTTGAGGGAGATTTGACTAATGAACACTGACAATGAGAAAAATAAAGGTAAACAAAAATTTCATACTGTACACATTATCGCTTATACATTTGGTGTCATTGTAGGGTATATTGTAGGATATTTACAGCATTCATAAGTGAACTAAAAAACCGATGAAATAACGATCGGTTTTTTAGTGAGAAATTATTCATTTTTTGGTGCACGGCTCCACTTACGATTGTGATTTTCATTTTGCGGGAAATGATCTCCCTTTTTCAAATTTACAACTTTTGGATCTGTGATTCCCATATGAAAGGACTTTTCACCTATCTCAATGTATTTTCCATTGTTAGGGACCTTATCACCAGGTTCAAATTCTGTTTTTTCTCCCATTGTAATCCCTCCATTTTTTTGAAGATCAATTATAAATTTCCCCAACATTTATAATTATATAAATGACTGATTTATCCAAATTAAACCTAACATATTATCGATTCAATTTTCTAAAACAGTATTATTTAGTTAAAGAAGGAAAAAATTCAGAAAAAGGAATTAAATATGTTGTATTAAAAACAAATTTTTGATATATTAATCTAAGTGCGAGTAAATAAGCTAGTCTCGCTCCTTGCTCCTATTAAAGGGGCCGTTAGTCCAAGAGGAGGTGAAATAAACATGCGCAAATATGAATTAATGTATATTATCCGTCCTGATATTGAACAGGAAGCGGTAGATGCAACAGTAGAAAAGTTCCAAGGTATCATTAATAATGGTGGCGGAGAAATCACGAAACATGATGTGATGGGAAAACGTCGTCTGGCGTATGAGATCGATAAATTCCGTGACGGGGTCTATGTTCTTGTTAATTTTTCAACTGAATCAGCAGTTGTTGATGAACTTGATCGCGTGATGAGAATTTCGGATGAAATTGTCCGTCATTTGGTCGTTAATGATGTTGCGTAAGATGTGTTTGAAATCTGAGAGGGGGTTGAGCTGATGAATCGTTCTATTCTAATAGGTAGATTAACAAAGGATCCTGAACTTCGCTACACACCATCAGGTGTTGCAGTAACTCAATTTACTTTAGCAGTGGATCGTCCTTTTACAAATGGGCAAGGTCAAAGAGAAGCAGACTTTATCAATATTGTAACTTGGAGGAAGTTAGCTGAAACTTGTGCAAATTATTTGCGTAAAGGTCGGTTAACAGCAGTTGAAGGAAGAATTCAGGTTCGAAATTATGAGAACAATGAAGGAAGACGTGTTTATGTCACTGAAATTGTTGCAGATAATGTTAGATTCTTGGAATCCGCAAACACACAACGCGATGATCAGCATAATCAAGATCCTGGAATGCCAGTTGAACCTTCAAGAAAACCAATGAATCAAGATCCTTTTTCAGATGATAGTAAACCCATCGACATATCAGATGATGACTTACCATTTTAATTTTAAAACATACCTTGGAAGGAGATGAAAACTCAAATGAGCGAAAATAAAACTGAAGAACGTAATGAACAACGATCCGAACGTCCTGATCGTCCAGAACGCAGAGAGCGTAAATTTGGCGGTGGTGGTCGTAGAGGTGGAAGAGGCAAGCGCCGTAAAGTTTGTTATTTCACAGTAAATAAAATCAAACATATTGATTATAAAGATATAGATACATTAAAGAAATTTATCAGTGAAAGAGGTAAAATTTTACCTCGTAGAGTAACTGGTACTTCTGCAAAGTATCAACGTGAACTAACAATTGCGATTAAACGTGCTCGTCAAATTGCATTGTTACCATATACAACGGAATAGTAATAATAAAAAAGACATTGAGGGAAAACCTTGCTGTCTTTTTTTTCTTAGGCAAGCAAATACCATATTTATGATATAATAAGATAATCCATATGATAAACTGTGCTTTTGCTTGCATCAGACTAGAAAGAACATATATGCATGAGGTGAATATATTGTTAAAATATAGCTGGAAATCTTTTCTGTGGAGTACAGCTTACATATTAATCTTGTTATCATTATTTACACCACTTAGTATTATTACATTTAGTATTATGTTAGTTCCAGCCATTATTTTAGCTGTTACCTTAAATCGAAAAACGCTTATGATTCAATATATTATTAGTATTCTTATTTGTAGTTTTATTTTTCCAACTTTATCAATTGGAATCGTGATATTATCGTTGTTTACCTTGATACCATCTATTATAATGGGTGATTTGTATAAAAAGGAATCTGCAGGTGTAACGCTTCTCATAGGTATAATTACGTTGTTGGTATTATTTGTTTCAGCTTTATTTGTTGGTTCTTTATTGGATCTTAATCTCTCTAGAGCAATGGAAGAACTAGTAAATGAAGCTATGAGTCAATATCCAGAATTAAACCAAATTACTACGGAACAAACACTGACGATGCTGAAAAACATGTTGCCATTTTATCTCATTATGAGCTCCCTATTCATCGTTGTTGTTTCCCATTGGTTAAGTCGTATGATACTTCAAAAAATGGACATACAGATCCCTAAGATGAAACCGATAAAGGATTGGAAATTACCTAAATCATTATTGTGGTATTATTTAGGAGCATTGCTTTTACAACTATTTATGAATCCTGAAGAAGGTTCATATATTATGTTAATTACGGTTAACTTAATTCCATTGTTAACATTCATTTTCTCTATCCAAGCGATTTCATTTTTATTTTATATTGCAGATATAAAAAAATGGAGGTTTATTCGAATTATAGGAATCGTTCTATTTCCATTTTTGCCGTTAGTATTTAGTTTTCTAGGAATGTTAGATATTGCTTTTGATATTCGTAAAGGATTTACCTCGTGATAATAAGTTTGAAAAAAACATAAGGAGCGATACTGATATGCCGAAGTTTCTTATGAATCGATGGCAAAACCTTCATACTATATTTAGTTATATTTTATTTTTTACTCTCATTATTGTTCTGTTCATTTATGAATGGATGATAGCTGTCGTTGCTTTAGCGATAGGAACTATTTTGTTGTTATTATCCATTAGAGCAGACAAAACGTTCCATAAAGATCTTCATGACTATGTCATGACTCTTTCACATCGAGTCAAAAAAGCTGGAAATGAAGTCATTCATGAATTGCCTATAGGAATGATTTTATACGATGAGGAAAAAAAGATTGAATGGCACAATCCATATATTGCTCAAATGTTAGGTAAGGAAACTGTTATTGGAGAATCTTTGTTAGAGTTTTTTCCTACATTGGAAGAAGAACAAGAAAATAATGAGGTGGATATATTAATCAACGAACAGCATTATCAAATTTTGAAAAAAGATGATGAGAGATTAATTTACTTTACAAACATCTCAGATTTTAAAAACCTGACAGTGAAACATGAAGAAGAAAAACTGGTTATGGGTATTATCATGATGGATAATGTGGACGAAGCAACTCAAGGTATGGATGATAAAACTCGAAGTTTGGTTTTAGCTCAAATTATTAGTGAACTTACGGAATGGTCCAATCAATTTGGTTTTTATATGCGTAGGATTTCATCAGATAAGTTTTTAATGATCATGAATCAAAAGGTATTACAATCATTAGAGGGATCTCGATTTGAGATATTGGACACCGTTCGTGACATAACCGCAGATCTTAAAATACCTTTAACATTGAGCATAGGTATATCCTCTGGTGTAGAAAATGTAATCGAGCTCGGATCTATTATGCAAACGAGTTTAGATATTTCACTTGGTAGGGGTGGTGATCAAGCCGCCGTCAAAGCAGGGGAGAACCTTACATTTTATGGTGGTAGATCCAATGCAGTTGAAAAAGGGACTAGAGTCAGAGCTAGGGTAATTTCACATGCCCTTAGAGAGTTAATTAGAGAAAGTGATAATGTGATGATTATGGGACATATATATCCAGACTTGGATTCCATTGGAGCTGCCATCGGATTATTAAAAGCAGCTCGTCTTAGTGATAAAAAAGGATATATCGTTTTGGAGGATGTGAATGCGTCCATACAATCTTTGATGGACGAAATTGAAGATCATGAAATATTAAAAGATAGCTTCATTTCACCAGAACAAGCGTTACAATTAATAGATAAACATACTTTAGTCTGTGTAGTAGACACGCATAAAGCTTCAATGGTTCCAGAACCAAAACTACTTCAAATTTCACAGCGAATTTTTGTTGTAGATCACCATAGAAGAAGTGAAGAATTTATTAACGATGCAACACTTGTGTATATCGAACATTATGCTTCATCGACTTGTGAGTTAGTCACTGAAATTTTACAATATTTTCACGATAAAATATCACTTGATAAATTAGAGGCAACAGCTATGCTTGCAGGGATCGTTGTAGACACAAAAAGTTTTTCACTACGAACCGGAGCCAGAACGTTTGAAGCAGCATCATTCTTACGTAGAAATGGAGCAAATTCCTCTACTGTACAAAGAATGTTAAAAGAAGATTTGCTGGACTACTTACAACAAATTGAGATTATAAAAAATGCTAAAATTGTTTATGATCATATTGCTATAGCGGTTGCAAAACCAAATCACAAAAATTCACAGTTGATCATTGCAAAGGTAGCTGATACATTGTTAAATATGACAGACGTAATGGCTTCTTTAGTCATCAGTGAACGACCTGATGGAAAAGTTGGCTTAAGTGCCAGATCATTAGGAGAAGTGAATGTTCAGATCTTAATGGAACGAATGGGTGGTGGAGGCCATTTTTCCAATGCAGGAGCACAGGTTGAAGGCAGCGTTGAAGAAGTCTCTGAACGGTTGGAGCTAGTGTTGTCTGATATAATTAAGGAAGAGGGGTTATTAAAATGAAAGTAATCTTTTTACAAGATGTCAAAGGACAAGGCAAAAAGGGTGAAGTTAAAAACGTATCTGAAGGTTATGCTAGAAACTTTTTAATTCCAAGAGGGTTAGTAAGTTTAGCTACAGGCTCTAACGTAAAACAGCTTGAGCAAAAGAAAAAATCAGAGCAAAAAAAGAAAGATCAACTAAAACTGGATGCAGAGCTTCTTGCTAAAAAAATTGAGTCTACTACGATAGAGATGAAAACAAAAGCAGGTGAAGGTGGGCGTTTATTTGGCTCTATTACAAATAAACAAATAGCAGAAGAATTAAAAAAACAGAAAATAGTTGTTGATAAACGAAAGATTGAATTAGATTCTCCTATTCGTACGTTAGGTGTAACAAAAGTGTCGATTAAAATACATCCAGAAGTAACAGCAGTCGCTAAAGTACAAGTGACAGAAGAATAATCGAAATAGATCAAAGGGGAAGTTCAAGATGAGTGGTGAGACATTTTTTGATCGTATACCTCCGCAAAATATTGAAGCAGAGCAGGCAGTATTAGGAGCGATTTTATTAGATAGTGAAGCATTAATTACTGCTTTAGAAATCATTAAAGAAGATGATTTTTATAAAACCTCTCATCAACGAATTTTTGAAATCATTATTTCTTTAGGAGAGGATCAAGAACCCATAGATTTAGTTACCGTTACTGCTAGATTACAAGATAAGCAGTGGCTAGATGGTGTGGGTGGAGTAAGTTATTTATCAGAACTTGCAAATGCTGTACCAACCTCAGCGAATATTGATTATTATGCTAAAATAATTGAAGAAAAGTCGATTCTAAGGAAGTTAATTAGAACTGCAACACAAATCGTTAGTAATGGATATACAAGTTCTGAAGATATCAGTAATTTATTAGGTGAAGCAGAGCAGAAAATATTAGAAATCTCCAATCGGAGACAAAATAATGGATTCGTAGCTATCAAAGATGTGTTGATGGACGTTTTTGAACAAGTTGAATTTTTATATAATCATAAGGGAGGTATTTCAGGGGTACCCTCTGGATTTACAGATCTAGATAAAATGACAACTGGGTTTAAACCGAATGATTTGATTATCGTAGCGGCAAGACCTTCTGTGGGAAAAACAGCATTTGCTTTAAACATTGCACAGAATGTCGGAGTAAGGGCAAAAGAAACAGTAGCCATATTTAGTCTTGAGATGTCAGCAAGTCAATTAGTTCAACGTATTATTTGTGCTGAATCCAATGTAGATGCTGGTCGACTAAGGACAGGTGCACTTGAAGAAGATGATTGGGAGAAAATGACGATGGCGATTGGCGCTCTTTCTGAAGCAAACATTTTTATTGATGATTCTCCTGGTATAACGGTTTCTGAAATACGCTCCAAATGCCGTAAATTAAAACAAGAACATGGATTAGGTATTATTCTCATTGATTATTTACAATTGATTCATGGAAGAGGTAATGGAGACAACAGACAACAAGAGGTTTCAGAGATATCCAGAAATTTAAAAGCATTAGCTAGAGAATTAGAAGTTCCTGTCATCGCATTATCACAGTTAAGTCGTGGAGTTGAACAAAGACAGGATAAAAGACCGATGATGTCGGATTTACGTGAATCTGGGTCTATTGAGCAGGATGCGGATATCGTTGCCTTTTTATATAGAGATGATTATTATGACAAAGAATCAGAAAAGAAAAATATTATTGAAATTATCATTGCTAAACAACGTAACGGACCTGTTGGTACTGTAGAGCTTGTATTCATGAAAAATTATAATAAATTTGTTAATTTAGATCGATCACATGAAGTACCAGATGCAATAGCCCAGTAATGTGATTATAGAGTTTTGATATATTTCCGAACAATTTTATTTTTATCAATAGAATTGTTCGTTTTTTATTGACTTTAATAGCCTAGATTGCTAAACTTAGGATGCTGATTAAAGGAAATATAAAAACCATAGCAAGTTTTACTCTAATGAGTGTTCAAAAAATTCAATTTTCAGCACCAAGAAGATTGTGCGAATATGTAGCAGCCAATGTATTCGGGGTCCCCGAAAAGTATTAGGACTATACTCCAAAGCTTTCTTCACTTTTTGGGGCAAAGCAAGTGTAGTGATTGGTTACATGAGCACCGGACTTCAAATGTGAGTGCAATATTCGATGTCGAAATCCCTCCCTTGATCCACTTCGTGATCAAAAGGGGATTTTTTGAACGACCTTTATATGAGTAATTCAATATATAGGTATATCATCTACTGGGAGGTAATTATTCATGTCTACTGTAGTTGTTGTTGGAACGCAATGGGGAGATGAAGGAAAAGGTAAAATTACAGACTATTTAGCTGAAAGTGCAGAGGTTGTTTCCAGGTATCAAGGTGGGAATAATGCTGGACATACTATTATTATTAATGGTGAAAAATACAAACTTCACCTAATACCTTCAGGCATTTTTTATGATGATAAAGTATGTGTTATTGGAAATGGAATGGTGATTCATCCTGAAGCTTTAATTGAAGAAATTAACTATATACACGAAAATGGATTTAAGACAAATAATTTAAAAATTAGTGATCGTGCCCATGTCATTATGCCTTATCACATCCTTTTGGATAAACTGGAAGAGAAACGTAAAGGTGATAATAAAATTGGTACAACGGGTAAAGGAATAGGTCCATGTTATATGGATAAAGCAGCACGAAACGGGATTCGTATTTCTGATTTAATGGACGAACAGTTATTTGAAGAAAAACTAAGAAGAATGGTAGCTGAGAAAAATCAAGTCATTGAGAGTGTATTTGGAGAGCAGCCTTTGGACGTTGAAACGATTTTAACTCAATATAAAGGGTATGCAGATACAATCCGTTCTTATGTTACAGATACTTCGGTTGTATTAAATGATTTGATCGATGAGAGTAAAAAAGTACTATTTGAAGGGGCACAAGGGGTCATGTTAGATATTGACCAAGGTACTTATCCATTTGTAACCTCCTCAAATCCAAGTGCTGGTGGAGTATGTATTGGTTCAGGGGTTGGACCTACTAAAATTAATCAAGTCATTGGGGTAGCAAAAGCTTATACAACTAGAGTTGGGGACGGACCATTTCCAACCGAGTTAAACAATGAAATTGGAGATTTTATTCGTGAAACTGGAAAAGAGTATGGAACTACAACTGGTAGAGCTCGAAGAGTAGGGTGGTTTGACAGTGTTGTTGTTCGCCATGCAAAAAGGGTAAGTGGAATTACGGGCTTATCTCTTAACTCCATCGATGTATTAACAGGTTTAGAAACATTAAAAATATGTACGGGATACAAGTATAAAGGTGAAATTATAAAACATTATCCAGCCAATTTAAACATGTTAGCGGATTGTGTTGCTGTATATGAAGAACTTCCAGGCTGGGATGAAGATATAACTGGTGCAAAAAAATTGGATGATCTGCCAAAACAAGCTAGAGATTACCTTGCTAGAATAGAAACTTTAACAGGTATTCCAATTGCGATCTTCTCAGTTGGACCAAATCGTGAACAAACGAATCAAATTAAATCTATTTATGTATCATAAAGTATAATTAAAAAAAGGTTTTGATAAGAAACTCGGCATAATAAGCCGGGTTTTTTTGTTTTTTTAAAACATATCCTTAGTACATTTATATTAATGCATGTATTCCTCAATGTTTTATAGAAATCACTCTTAATGGATTTGTCAAAAAGATAGAATAAAAAATAAGAAGGTTTTTAAGAAATACAGGAATGAAATCCCATCTTTCTAGTCAATACTGTGAAGTATAGTTGCAAAATCGTAGTTTTGGCAGGAGGATGAAAATGAAATTCATAGGATGGTTAAGTAAAACATTATTTCAAACGATTTTAGTAAGCACTCTCACTTTATTTATTACATTGTACATGGTCAATTTATATGTTGACCGATTAATGGGTCAATTGGAGATAGAAAATACATTACCAAAGATACAAATATCAGATGTGTTATCTTATTTTGTGAATCAAGACAATTTACCTAATACCGAAAAAGAATCAAACTCCTCGTTAGAGGAATTTATTAATGATCATGAAAAGCAAAACACAGAACCAGAAACAGTACAAAATGAAGTACTTGATGATGATTTTACCGATACTCAAGAGAATGATGTCGATGCAGTTGAGGTATGGAATCAACAAGAAAATTCTGCAGGTACTGAAGATATGGTCTCAGATGAAGTTTTATTTACAGCCGAAGCATTTACACAGACCAAAGATCTACTTTCTGATGAGGATAAAATGATTATTTTTTCATTGATTATATCCAATTTACCTCAGGGGCAGCTTCAGGAATTATCTACGATGATGGAAGAAGGAATAACCTTAAATGAATTAATCTCAATAGAATCGATTATGAAAGAACATTTAGATGAAGTAGAATATGAACAATTGCTCACAATATTGGAAAAATATTAAACTAGCAATAAGTTGATAAAGGGAGGTAAGCTATGTTAAAGTAGAAAGAAAATGATATGAGGGGACTTAATGTATGAAGTTAAAATTGGGGCAAAAAGAGAGAAAGACACGCCCAGGATTAGCCAGAAAGTCGAATCATAAAATTCAAGATGTTGTATCCATCGCAAAAAATGAAGTTAGTAATTTGCATTTCTGGCTCATAGCAATCGTTATAGCGGCACTTTTTATATCTATTAGTATAGCATCTATATATTTTTATATACATAAAAATACAAATCAAATCTACCATGTCTATTTCGGGGAAGAAAAAGTTGGAACTGTATCGGATCAGCAGGCTATAAATGATTTAATAGCTGACAGACAGGAAACACTAAATAATCAAAACCCGGATTTTGAAGTGCAATTAAACTCAGATCAAATTCGTTTTGATAGCGAAACAGGATATAAGCTAGTAAGTAATGACAAAAAAGCACTTGCGCAAGTTTCAAGAAGATTAGAGTCTCATGTTGTAGGTGTTGAGTTATTAGTAGATGGTGAATTCATCGCAGTTGTTAAGGATGAAGAAACAGCAGGACAAATTTTAGAACAGATTAAAAGTAAATATACTACAGAAGAGTCAGTAGAAAAAGTGGAAAATGAGGTTGCTGTTTTATCTACAAAAGAATCAGATGAGCAAATGGAAGAATCTACTTTAAAAGAAGTTAACTTTGTTGAAGAGGTTGAACTTAATGCGGTTGATACCCAACCAGGAGACATTAAAAATCCAGAAGATGTGCTGACTTCATTGCAAACCGGTAATGTTGTGAAGGTGAAATACACTGTAGTTGAAGGAGATTGTATATCTTGTATCGCTACGAAGTTGGATATACCTTCCTACGTGATTTATGAAAATAACAGCCTAAGTGAAGATAGTATATTAAATATCGGTGATGAGCTGGATGTAACGGTATTAAAACCAACACTTTCTGTGGAAACAATTGAGGAAGTTGTTGAGGAACAAGACATACAATTCGCAAGAGATATTAAAGTTGATCCCACATTAAAAAAAGGGAGAAGCGAAGTGATTACTAAAGGACAAATGGGTAAAAAAGAAATCGTTTTTAAAGTTAATAAATTAGATGGTAGAGAAATTAGTAGAGAGATAATAAAAGATACTACATTAATTGAACCAGTTACGGAAGTTGTTAAACAAGGAAGTAAAATTGTTCCTGGTGCAGGTACTGGAAACTTTAGATGGCCGCTAGTTAGTCCTTCTATCACTAGTTACTATGGATATAGATGGGGTAGTTTGCATGCCGCATTAGACATGGTATCAGGAAATAAAAAGATTCTAGCAGCAGATACAGGTACAGTCGTTTCTGCAGGATGGAATGGTTCTTACGGGAATGCCATTGTGATTGACCACAATAATGGATATAGAACACTTTACGGACATCTAAGCTCAATACATGTGTCCGCAGGGATGAACGTTGAAAGAGGAGAACAAATTGGTGTGATGGGAAGCACTGGAAACTCTACAGGACCTCACTTACATTTTGAAATTATAAAAAATGGAGCTCAGCAGAACCCGTTAGTGTATTTAAATTAATAACAATATAAAATATAATGATAGATAGTGAGGAGCATATATGTTTTCGCACTATCTTTTTTTTAATGAAATGGACATTTAGATAAAAGGCAGGTGTAAGTATGTTTGGGAAAATATTAGTTGTAGATGATGAACAGCCTATTGCAGATATTTTAAAATTCAATTTAGAAAAAGAAGGATACCAGGTTGTGTGTGCATTTGATGGAAATACAGCAGTCAAAATGGCATATGAAGAAAAACCGGATCTTGTATTGTTAGATTTGATGCTGCCTGAAAAAGATGGCATGGATGTATGTCGGGAAATTAGAATGAAACTGAACACACCCATCATCATGCTTACAGCTAAGGATACGGAGTTAGACAAAGTACTTGGATTAGAAATGGGAGCAGATGATTATGTAACTAAACCTTTTAGCACAAGGGAGATTTTAGCTAGGGTAAAGGCACATTTACGTAGACAATCTAAAGTTTTGGATCAAGAAAACAATCAAAATCTAGGGTTGAAAATTAATGATCTGTTTATAGATACAGAGATGTATGTTGTATATAAGGGTACTACCGCTTTGGATTTAACACATCGAGAATTTGAGCTGATTCATTATTTGGCAAAAAATAAAGGGAAAGTGATGACAAGAGAACATTTATTGCAAGCGGTGTGGGGATATGATTATTTAGGAGAAGTTCGAACAGTAGACGTCACCATACGTAGACTAAGAGAGAAAATAGAAGATGACCCCAGTAAACCAGAGTATATTATTACTAGAAGAGGTTTAGGCTATATAATGCTCAATCCCCAAACAGGAGGTTCCTGATGAATGAAAGGAACACGTTTCTTTCAAACGATACAAGTTAAATTAATTATTATTTATGTATTGCTCATTTTAATTGCGATGCAATTAATTGGAATTTATTTTATTCGTACGATGGAAAATTCATTCATCAATAATTTCACTGATTCATTAAATAATCAGGTTGAATTGTTATCTAATTTTGTTCAAAATTATTTAGAACCAAGTAATGATGACACAGGGTTAAATGAAGAAGACCTTCATTCTTTCGTTGAAAATCTGAGCACACTTAGTGGATCACAGATCCAAGTTATTAGTGCGGATGCCATCGTAATGAGCTCTTCAAACCAACCGGATAAAGTAGGTCAAAAAATTACTCAGCCTGCCGAAATCATTCGTTCCATAAATGGGATCCAAGTGCCATTATGGGATGTAAAAGATAGTAGTAACATTCGAAAAAAAGCAATCGCTAAACCTGTTAAAAATGATGATAATAAAGTTATTGGTGCGATTTACATCGTGGCCTCAACTGAGGAGTTATTCAAAACGATTAATAATATTAAACAAATTTTTATAGCAGGAACAATTATTGCCCTTGTACTTACGATCATGTTAAGTATTGTATTATCCAACACGATTACACACCCTATTAAAATGATCACTAAAAAAGCCAAAGCATTAGCAGAAGGAAAGTATAATCAAGAGGTTGTTATTCGAAGCAGTGATGAAATTGGACAACTAGGTTACGCTTTTAATCATATGGTACAACGTCTAAAAGATGCTCTTTACTCAAATGAAGAGGAAAAAAATAAAATTGCATCGATATTGTTAAATATGAGTGATGGTGTCATTGCCACAGATGATAAGGGTAAAGTGATTGTCATTAATTTACGTGCAGAACAAATGTTGGATATTCATGAAGAGGATGTCATAGGGAGAGAAATAGCAGAGATTCTAGGTACTTCTAAAGAAGAAATTGGACGTTACGTTTTAGGAGAACAAAATTCTGTCCTGATAGAATTGCCACGTCAAGATGAAGCAGAGTCTTTGCAAGTTAAGGTTACTTTTACTCCTATTCAGCGTAGAGGAAGAGGGGTAACAGGAACCATTATTGTTTTACAGGATGTCACTGAGCAAGAAAAACTCAATCAATCTAGAAGAGAGTTTGTAGCCAATGTTTCTCATGAATTGAGAACACCTCTTACAACGATAAAAAGTTATTTAGAGGCTTTAGAGGACGGGGCTTTGAATGAGGCTAATCTCGCAAAACGTTTTGTAGGTGTGACCCGTAATGAAGCAGACCGTATGATAAGACTTGTAAGTGATTTGCTTCATCTATCTAGATATGACTCAAATCAAATGGTTGTGATGAAAAAAGAAACAGAAATCAAACAAATGTTGGAGGATGTTGTTGATCGATTTTCCTTTCAATTAAAACAGCGTAATATAAAATTAATTCTTTCAATGGATCAATCTATACATACCATCATGATCGATCCAGATAAATTAGATCAGGTATTAGACAATTTAATATCAAATGCCATTAAATATACAGCTGATGAAGGGGAAATTGAAATTAACTGTAGAAGAAAAGGGCAGGATTGGATTGAGATTTCTGTCCAGGATAATGGACTAGGAATACCTAAGAAAGATATTCATCGTATTTTTGAACGGTTTTATAGGGTGGACAAAGCCAGATCACGTAATATGGGCGGGACTGGGTTAGGTCTTTCTATTGCAAAAGAAATTATTAACGCACATGGTGGAGAAATCACGTTAGAATCTGAGCTTCATAAAGGAACAAAAGTGACTTTTATTATACCGACTTTTCATCTGGAAGGTGAGCAGCAATGATGGAAAAAATAAAATCGCTCATACTTACTTTATTGGTTTTTTTCAGTTTGTTTCAAAGTTATTTATTAGTATATAGTAAGCCTGATTTTAACCCAGTGAATCAAGATGAGTATATCGATACAAGATTAAATGGTTCACAGGAAAATGTAGTGAATATGATTTTCCCTAAACACATGGTATTACATTTTGGTGATGACAAACACACGATGGTATATCCAAACTTCAAGTTTTATAACGATATTTATGAAAAAATAACGCAAAGAACTTTTGAAAGCTTCAGACCTGTTACCATTTCACCAGTTGAAAAAGTGAAAATGAGAGAATATCAGGGGCTTGAATTAGAATTTATGGATGGTATTCCTGTGCAATGGTTGGAAAATACGATGCAGGTTAACTCTGAGAGTATTAATCGGAATGTTAGCGTAAATAAAATATGGATTTATGTGACTGAAAATCAAGAAATAAGAACTTTATTTTTTGATGACTCTACACTAAAAGTTTATGAAGCAACTAAGGTAGACCTGAAAGTTGAGGACATTCAGGAATATGTTGGTTACGGTGAGTTCCAGCCAACTTATCACACGAATAACGGAATATATTATCTACCTGATGAACCGTTGCAAATGGTTAGATTAACTGTAGGTTACAGCCATTTTCAAAAAGATCAGTTAGTTGCAAGTCTATTTGTAGATCCAAATATGAGTCGAACAGTAGTTGATAGTGAAGGACGAGAAATCATATCGGATGGAGCGATAGGTCTAGAGCTGAATGAAAATCAAAATTGGATGAGTTATTATGATCCTGAAACACCAGTAGAAAGCTCATCTGATTTGATGGATGACTTATTAACCTCTATAAAATTTGTAAATCAACATGGAGGTTGGAGTAGAACCCATTTAATTAGTACAATTTCTGATGAAAATGAAGAACAATTTTTCAAGTTTCAACAATATGTAAAACCAGCACCCAATGTTCAAGCTCTACCTATACTTCCTTCTGAGAGACTCAAACTAGGTTACGTAGATATAACGATGCAAAAAGGGGTAGTCACTGATTATGAACGTTCATTAATCAATTTGAGCAACGTTAACGTACAAAAATCTGCGTATCAATTACTAGGTGGAGAGGTGTTGGAGCAACTAATTCGTAAATACGAACAAGATTTTAACATCATTAATATTTTTCCAGCATATTATCCTATTGTTAAAGAGGAATATATTGATTTAATTCCATACTGGGCCTATGAATTATCAGATGGAACATTTGGTTTTCTTATACAATGAAATCATGATGGAGACTAAAGTTTTGATTGTAAGGAGTGATTAGACATGGAATGGGGACGAGCTAAATCTATCTTAATTTTTACATTTTTATTGTTAAATCTATTGTTAGGATATCAATTATGGATCAATAATATTAACTTGTTAAACCCATTCTTTGGAGGAAACGAAATTGTTCAGGAAACAAGGAAACTTTTAGAAGAGAAAGGAATTGTGTTTGAAGAGGAAATACCTGTAGATACATTAAGCTTAAAACAAATCACAATCGATTTTGAAGATAAATATGAACTTGATGAGGTGAAACTAACCCAGCCGATTGAAATGAATCAGTTCAATATTAAAGAAACTTCCAAAGAGATTTCCCAGGAAATTATAAACTTTGATCAATATCAGGTTGATGAAATATTAAGTGATGAGAATCACAAAGTTTTTAATCAATTATATGAAAACTTGCCGTTATTTGATGTACAATTAACTTTATACGGGACGGAAGACCAGCTAACCCACTATAATCAGAAAGCTGCAATTGTCACACCAGATAAGATTCAAGAAGAGCAGGAAGTATTAGCAGCCCCTTTAATTATTAATCTTTTGGTAGAGAACTATCTGAAACGGGGAGAAGTTATAGAGGATATTCAGCTAGGATATCAAGGTTTTGAAATTAACCCGCAGGTATTATTTCCGAAATGGAGAATTGCCATGGGTAGTGGGGATATTTATTATGTACATGCTTTTACAGGAAAAGTTGAGGTTGTTCAATCACAATAACAATCATAATGATAGCAATTGAAGGAGCAAAATTACAAATATGGGGATTAAATTTAGTGTACTAGCAAGTGGTTCAACAGGTAATGCGATGGTTGTACAATCGAATGAAACTCAGCTACTTATTGATGCTGGATTAAGTGGTAAAAAAATAGAAAGTTTGATGCAGGAAAGAGGCACATCTTGCGCTGATTTAGAAGGAATATTAGTTACACATGAGCATTCTGATCATATCAAAGGATTAGGTGCTTTATCTAGAAAATATAAACTTCCTATCTATGCAAATCAGAAAACTTGGGATGCGTTAAATAAATCTGTTGGAAAAATAGAGGATGACTTTAGAAAAGTGATACAAACACAAAATCAGATTGACTTTGGCTCCTTAAAGGTAGATTCATACTCTATATCACATGATGCAGCAGAACCTGTAGGTTATTGCTTTAGTGAAGATGAGCAAAAATTAAGCCTAGTTACAGATATCGGATATATGAGTCAGAATGTGAAAGATAAAGTAGTAGATTCTGATGTCATTATTATTGAATCAAACCATGATATTGAGATGTTAAGAATGGGAAGATATCCTTGGAATATAAAAAGAAGGATCCTAGGGGATTTAGGACACCTCTCCAACGAAGCCGCAGGAGAGGCATTATGTGAAATCATTTCTATGAAAACAAAACGAGTTTATTTAGCTCACTTAAGCAGAGACCATAATTTAATGGATTTAGCTAGGCTAACTGTGGAAAACGTATTAAATGAAAATGAGATAAGCTTAAAGGAGCATAAAATCAAATTAAAAGATACATATTTTGATAGAGCTACCGAATGGGATGATTTGAGTATAAGTTAGTTTTCTCGTGAGGTACATCTGTGTCTAATTGTTTCATTTTTAAAAGCACTTCATCATAAGATAAGATGTTTTTTTCTAAAAGCAGCTCCATAATGGAGTTAATCAGTAATGTATTTTTATAATGCTCTTCTTTTAAATCAGCCAGTTTAGCAATCATATCTACTTCATCTAAGGGGGAAAGCGTTTTACTCATAAAACAAACTCCTCTCTTTTTTGGATCGTTTTTTATCAAAGTATCGATCCATTACCATTCTTACATGAGATTATAGGTTTTAGGTATACTATTGTATCAAGTAGGTAAAATGAAAACATCTAATATGTTCGTTATACTTATTTTAGACTCAATATTTGGAATTTATTCCTAATCATAATTTAAAAATTTAAACACCGATAAATAATGAGTTGTAACTATAAAGATACACGAACAAACGTTCCAAGTCAATTATTGCTTTGATATTTTAATTACTCCATTGATACCACATTTTCCTGCAAGTAAATAAAATTTATATTGTTAGAAAATAAAAATATCGTGACTGCTCTTAATCGTTCCACTTGCAAGATAATAGGCTTGTCCATACTTTATACATACGAAAGAAAGGTTGAAATTAGAACATGCAAATACAATTTGTTACCGTAGGAAAATTGAAAGAAAAATATTTTGTACAAGGCATTTCTGAATACATGAAACGGTTACAGTCCTATGCAAAGGTGAAAATCATTGAAGTGTCAGATGAAAAAGCACCAGAACAATTAAGTGAAGCGGATGCTATACAAGTCAAAGAGAAAGAGGGAAAGCGTATTCTAACACAAATCAAACCAGATCACTATGTTTTTGCCTTAGCGATTAACGGACAATTGTGGTCCTCAGAGCAATTAGCTGAAAACATTGAAAAACTAACTACTTATGGTCGAAGTCAACTTACCTTTGTGATTGGGGGTTCATTGGGGTTATCTGACGAAGTATTAAATAGAGCGGATCAGAAGCTTTCCTTTGGTAAAATGACCTATCCGCATCAGTTAATGCGTTTGATTTTGGTTGAGCAGGTATATCGGGCATTTAAGATTAATAGGGGGGAACCTTATCATAAGTGATGAAGGCTTTAGTTATACGTAAACTACATCAATATGAATACTATATCGAAAGCTAATAAGACACTCTTATCTTGTTGGCTTTTTTATTTCACTCTAAATGGCTGAATATGACACATATATTTACTTCTTTAAAGGACAATTTTACAAGTAAACTAGAAGGAGATTTTTGTATGATGTTCGGATTTAATACTATGGAAGTACCATCACTATCTCAGGTAGGTGGTAAGGCTAAAGTACTAATCGAAACATCCCAGGATTTGATGTACCGGAAGGTTTTGTGCTATCTGTAGTCCGTTCAAATCTCCTTTAAGCTAAGATATTAGTTGCGCCCCAGAATGAAAAAATTACCGAATCATTAAATGATTTCCTTCCGTCTGATCTGCTGGGGTGCAACATTATTAAGATAAAAATGGTTTGAATCATTCTAAATCCTATCTCAATAGTTACTTATCATTTATTTTTCATCATTTTTCACCTAACTCTTTTGGAAGAAACTTCAAAAAATCAAGAATAAGACTTAAGCCTTCTCTTACATCTCGATCAAATAGCGAGAGGGTGAGTTTCATCGTCGTTAACGGTTCTTTTCCTAGACGATTAAGCTTCGCTTTATCAAAAGCACTAACGGCTCCCTCTGCGATATCTATTGACCCTTTCTGAACAAGCGTATCCGCTATTTCAATCCCTTTAATCGCCTTTTCGACCATATCTGAAATCATCGTACCTGTTATCGATTGTTTTGTACTGCCAATGAATTCGGCCAGCTGTACCAACGTTTGCAATGTTCCACTTTCTTCAATCTTCTTCAATTCAAGAAGTGTTGTTTGTAAGCTTTTACTGACTTCAGGAAGAATGGTTAACAATTCAATTGTTTCAGGTTGGATGATGCCATCTGCAATCTCTGAAGCCTTGACAGCTTTCTCAGCAAGGTTGCTCACCATCTCTCCAGTTACGGCTTGTGAGGTAGCATCGATAAAGTTTTTCAATTTTTCACTAGAATTATTGGTCAATAAGTGTTCTTGTGTGTTATTTATTGTCATATTGAACACCTTCTTTATAAAATTCCTCGAACATTCAACCAGTATAATTCACCATACACCGTCTTAAACCAATGAAGTAAATCAGAAGTTGCTGCTGGTTTAGGTGGTGTTTCATAATCAAAGGTAATCATACTAGCATCTTCGAGACTATTTTCTAAAAAACAAGCTACTTTACCGTTATAAAATGCAGTTTCCGGGCGTCCTTTGATGCGATTTACAATATTCAGTGTTAATTTTTCACCTTGATAATGAGCTGTAGAACCTGCTTTACTAATCGGCAGGTTGGTTGCATCACCAATGACATAAACATTGTCTGAACCAATCATTTTTAATGTGTGGCGGTCGGTAGGAATGAATCCTATTTCGTCTCCAATCCCTGAATCCAGAATAACTTTGGCACCTTTATGCGCTGGAATTGAGATCAGCATATCATAGTCGTGCTCCTGACCATCCATTGTCATTGCAACCTTGCGTTTTGGGTCTACTTCTTCTAAATTAAAAAATGTTTCCAATTCAATGTTCCGTTTTTCAAACTCAGGTTGCGCCCACTCTGAAACAGGCTGTAACGAATGAATTCTGCCGATGGGGTATGTGTACTTAATTTGTACATTTTCACGCAGCCCCCGCTTTCGATAGTAATCATCGAGCATTAGCGCCAATTCTAGCGGAGCTGCAGGACATTTGTGTGGAACATCAACTGTTATTAAAATTTTCCCCTGTTTCAATTCTACTAATGCATCTCTTAATTCCATCGCACCTTCAAAGGTGTAAAAATTGTAGGCCCCTTCCTGCAAACCCGGAACACTTTGAAAATCTAAATGAGAACCAGTAGCAATCAATAGAATATCGTATGGATACTCCTTTTTTGCTGAGATTATAATATTTTTTTCTAGTACAATTTTTTCAATTTCATCGTATTCAATTCGTACATTTCTATGAACAATAGACTGCTGTTTGCGGATAAAATGATCCGGTGCCTTTTCGTTAAATGCTACAAACAAATAACCAGGCTGATAAATATGTTGATCTGTGTTGGAAATGAGATTAATTTCAACTTCATCGTGATTAATTTCTTCTTGCAGCTGACGTGCTAATTTATTAGCAACCATCATGCCTCCAGTTCCACCACCGATAATGACGATATTTTTCTTCATGGAGAATCTCTCTCTTTCCATTGAAAATTTTTAAAAAATACCTGAGCTATCTCATTTTTTTTACAATAATTTTGTATTCTTCACCAAACTGATCTGTATTAATAACCTCATGCCCCATTTTATTTACCCATTCAGGTATATCCACAGCCGAGCCTTTGTCAGATGAAATAACTTCAATGATATCTCCAACATTACTAGTTTTGATCGTTTTTATTAGCTCCATTAATGGACCCGGACAATAGGAACCGCGAGCATCAACGGATTTGGTGACTTCTACCTCTCCCATGATAAACCTCTCCTAAAAATAAATTTTAATTTACATCGTAATGACTTGCGAATTTTGTGTCATGCCTAGAAAAGCAGTAGCACCGATAATATCATCGAATACATCGATCATATCTTTCTTTTCCCATCCCATAACATCCATGGCCATTGCACATCCATAAATGTTTAATTCTCCTAGATCTTTTCCTTCTTGTAATAGATGGTCGAATAAAGGGAGTTCCTTCAAAAGCATTTCCTTTCCAACAGTTCCTGTTTTAAACTCTTTCTTACTGAAATGATCCTTATGGAAAGCTTTAAGGGCATTCATCGTAACGAAAAAGTTCACTTTCATGTCTGACATAGAAGCCACTGAGCCAACTAATGCACCTGCATGAAGTTTTTCAAGATCTTCACTCAACAAGATAATTCCTATGGATGGTTGTTGTGTCATTTTTATTTCCTCCTTAAATTGAATATTTCATTTACAAGTTTATTATATATTACCCATAGGGGTATATGTATTATAATTGTTACAATTTGATGGATATACTTTTAATATTCGAAATTCTTCAATTTGACAAACTCGATTCATCTATACGTATTACTAATGTAGTAAAATATATGTATACAAACATGATTTCAGTTAGTCATCTTTATATAAATTCCCTTAATCATACTTTTTGGATATATCTGTTCAACTAAAAAGCTGAACAAGATATCATATATTGTCCTAATAAAATATAGGGAGGGCTGCATCATGTATAAACCAGAACGTTTGAAGGTAAGTGTAGTTGTTGTACTACTCTTTTTTTTGTTGTTTAGTTTTCCATTCTCCAATATGGTATCAGCAAATGTATTAACAAAAGATTTTGAATTTGGAACGTGGCAAATGATTGTTGATGGAGAATCTGGAGAAGGAGCATTTTTTTATCGGTTTGATTTCAAAGACGAAGGTAAAGTAACTGTCATCAAACAATATGGTGGAAATAATATTGAGGAAGAAAAAACTTGGCAGCTTAATGAAAACCTACTAAGTATTACTAGTGATAGTGGTGCATTGATTACTGACTTTGACAATATTCCATTTACGGTTAATGAAGAAGGTGATCTATTATATAAGAATGGTTTTTATGAAGGCGTTGCCAAAGAACATAATAGCCCATTATCGATTTTTCATTGGGTTATGATTTTAGTCGTTTTAATGGGATTGAATGAACTGTTCCGTAAATCGAAATGGGCAGGAATTATTTTCTATTTCATTTTACCCATTGCGTTATTGCCAATTTGGACAAGTTACGGTGTTACGTATTGGTTTAAGTGGGTAAAAGTATATTCAGTTGTAGGTGCTAGTGTTTGGTTTATATTGATGAGATATACTAAACTAGGTGGTTTAACATCAGCAAAACTTGTAGCTGCTTTATTTTTAGCACTAAACATTGGAGAGGCTGTTACACAGGATTTTACAATGGGATATTTACCTAATATTTTAAATGGAATAGCGGGTGTATTGTCGATTGCTACTTTGTTTTATGGTTTTAAGGACATATATATTGAAGACTCTAAAGAGAGGGATATGCTTTGGACAAAAATGCCCCTTCTGTGGATTATTGCTTATGATATTTGGAACTGGGTTTTTGTTTATTTAAATTTCCCTGGCTCAGCATCTGCCCAATTTATGGTGTTGCTTGCATGTACAATACCCGCAATGTTTATAAAAAAAGGGACTTGGCTACAAGCTCGCGCATTTACATTAGCAGCTTGGTTCATGTATTATTTTACTTTTCCGAGATTTACAGAGTCTGCAGAATTACTAGTCCCACGAAACGACTTCTTAATGCTTTCAGTAGCAGCAATTAGTTTAATAGCAAATGCTGCATATGCTTATATTTATGTAAAACGTGTAATAAGATCGAAAAAACAAGGTAAACTTACTCTTGTTTAAATTATGATTTAACATTTTGGTTATATGGGATGTGAAAAGTACCGCTCAAAACAGGGAGCGGTACTATTTTTCTTAAAAAGTTCTGATGAATCACCTCACCATTCCTTAGGCTGATAGTTTAGATCTTGAAATAATCGATTTTTTTCTTTTTTTGATAAATCTCTCCATTGGCCGAAGGGTAGATTACCTAAATGAATGTTCATAATTCGAGTTCGTTGTAGTCTGTATACTTCATATCCTAACGCTTCGCACATGCGGCGTATTTGGCGATTTAAGCCTTGTGTTAAAATAATTTGAAAATCGAATTTTGTTAGTTGTTTAATTTCACAAGGAAGAGTTTTTGTACCTAAAATTTTTACTCCCTCTGACATCTTTTTCAGAAATTCAGGAGTGATTGGTTTGTCTACGGAAACTACATATTCTTTTTCATGTTTATTTTCTACACGCAATATCTCATTTACAATATCTCCATCGTTTGTAAGAAGGATCAAACCATCTGAGTCTTTATCAAGTCGCCCGATATTAAAGATTCTTAACGGATGATTGACTAGATCAATAATATTTCCTTTTACATTCTTTTCTGTTGTACTTGTAATACCTGCTGGTTTGTTTAAAGCGATATAAACATTATTTCTTGCCACTCGAATGATTTCTCCACTTACCTTTACTTCATCACCAGGTTCAACTTGACTGCCTATCTCTGCTGTTTTCCCATTTATAGTGACTCTTCCTTCATGAATTAATTTATCTGCTCCACGTCTAGAGGCTTTTCCTGTCTCACTAATAAATTTATTTATACGCATGTTAACTACATCCTTAATTTAGAAAGTTATAGCTTTAAGAATACCCAAATAACACCTTATTTTCAAGGTCGTATCAAAATCTAATGTCTTTAATTAATAGTGTCCAAATGGTAAAATTGTTGAATAAATAGAGGTAATAGCTTGAAGGTAAGTATTATATATACTGATGATTATATTTAGGAGTGGAATTCGATGAAAACCGTACAAAAGATAAAAAAAATCGGTAAAAGATTTTACTATATGACCCCTGTGTCAGAAACGGATCGTCCAATATTAGGCATGGTGGTTGGTGATAATAAGACACTGATGATTGATGCTGGGAACTCAGAAGAACATGCTCAATATTTTTTGGATGAGCTTTCTAAAAAACAAGTTTCTAAACCGAATATTGTAGCATTAACTCACTGGCATTGGGATCATATATTTGGACTTTCTTCTTTAACAAACGCCATTTCTATTTCATATAAAGAAACAAAAGAGGAGATGGAGAAGTTAACCCTCCTTTCATGGTCAGATGAGGCAATAGATGAGCGAGTAAAAGAAGGGACAGAAATCGAATTTTGTGCAAACGCCATAAAAAAAGAGTTCGTTAATCATAGAGATATTACGATTACTTTACCTACAATGACATTTGAAAATAAGCTTGAAATTGATCTTAGTGGAGTGACCTGTGTATTACAACATGTTGGTGGAGATCACGCAGCAGATTCTGTGGTAGTTTTTATAAAAGAAGAAAAGGTTTTGTTTTTAGGAGACTGTATTTATCCGGATATCTTTTCAAAGGAAACAAATTATACTATAAAAAGAACATTAGCGTTGTTGGAAGTATTGGAAACATTTGAAGCGGAAACCTATGTATACTCACATGGGACAGCGATCTCGAAAAAAGAGTTCAGTCAGGAAGTCAGCCTATTAAGATCATTAGCCAAATATACTGATCTTTACAAAGGTGATAAAAACAGTATACAGGATGCTTATACAAAACAAGTGGAGCGGGCACTGAGTGAGGAAGAGCTCGAAACGATGGAGTTCTTTGTGAATGGATATCAACTGCAACAGTGAAATATAGCTATGAATTGTAGGGTTTTTGAGCAGAATAATAGAATAGGTAATGCATGAAATAGTGAGGGAGGGGTTAAATTGATTTCTTTTGAAGAAGTAATGACCAAACTTGAAGAGCTTGGAAATGAGCAAACGAAAAAAATCTTCAAGAATCATGGAGCGATCGAGCCTTTATATGGAGTGAAGGTTGGTGATCTAAAAAAACATCTAGTGAAAAAAGTAAAGAAGGATCAAGACTTGGCTTTGAAATTGTATGAATCGGGAAATAGTGATGCCATGTACTTGGCTGGTTTATCCGTAGACCCGAAACAAATGACAAAAGAACAGTTGCAGCATTGGGTTGAACAAGCTAGTTGGTATATGTTAAGTGAATATACGGTTGCACAGGTAGCAGCTGAATCTCCTTATGCACTAGAATTAGCTAGAGAGTGGATGTCTTCAGAGAAAGAAATGATAGCTACCGCGGGTTGGAGTGTTTATTCAAATTACTTATCCATTACCCCAGATGATCATATTGATGGGGAGGAAGTAAAGAAACTTCTAGAAAAAGTAGAGCATTCTATTCATGGGGAAAGAAATCGGGTTCGTTATGTAATGAATGGGTTTGTTATTTCTGTAGGAGCTTATTATCCATCTCTGACTGAAGAAGCAAAACGTATTGCAGAAGACATTGGGAAAGTGAAAGTCAATATGGGTAAAACATCTTGTAAAGTACCACTTGCGAAAGAATATATTGAAAAAATAGAGAGCAGAGAAGCGATTGGTAAGAAACGAAAAACGTGCATTTGTTAAAAACTATTACATATTCCTCTAACTGATATAAATCAAATGTATGCTGAGCTAAATAAAAAGAGGAGGTGTTATAGTTGAAATTGTATGATTTCCTAGCACAGGTTTGAAATTCAAACTTAGCTATATGAAAAACAGTAGGCACTTTAATCAAGTTTCTCAGAGCATTTGTAAGTTGTCATTCTCATAAATTATTTTTAGTAAAACGACTCTAATCGTTGATTCCTTAATACTAAGAAATTATTTTTAAGGAGTGCGAGTAGAATGAAATATGTGAATGCGAATGAGGTTTTTCCAAAAGAATTAATTATAGAAATGCAAAAATATGCTCAGGGGCAGATTGTATATATTCCAAAGCCTGAAGGAAACCATAAAAAATGGGGAGAAAATTCAGGTAATAGACAATTTTTAAAACAAAGAAATCAGACGATTCGTGAAGAATTTAAAAAAGGAGCAACCATCATTGGGTTGTCTGATCGATGTAAGAGCTGGATGCGTAAATCCAGCTTTTTTTTTCGTATTGTAAAAACAACACTAAAGTGTCTATGGGTTTTTAAAGAATGGAAGTAAAATAATTACAGTCTTAAATGAATCTGCTTTAACAAAAAATCATATTAAATTTGGAGGTGTATTATGGGAGAAGTTAAACGAAGTAAACATTTAATTGATCCAGAAATACGAGGTATTATAGATGAAATGGGCAGTATGGGTTTAACGTCAGAAAATTATCTAGAAGTACGGGAACAATTGAAAGCATTTTTCTCTTCTGATGTGAGAGAACGTTATGATGTAGAAATAGAAGAAGTTTGGATTGATAATCTATTTGATGATTCTAAAGTAAGGTTGGTTATTACAAAACCTCAAAATCAAGCTGAGCAACTGAATCCATTCATTTATTCAATGCATGGCGGCGGTATGATAGTTGGTGGGCCAGAATTAGATAATGAAACACATGCATTTTTAGCACATCACTATCATTTTATCGGTGTTTCTGTAGACTATCGTTTAGCCCCTGAATTTTCCCAACCAGCTCAATTGCATGATTGTTATTCAGGAATTAAATGGTGTATCGACCACGCTAAAGAATTAAATATTGATACTGGGAAAGTCGCTGTTGCTGGTGTAAGTGCTGGATCTGCATTAGCAGGCGGACTGGTACTATTTATTCGTGATCGTCAGGAATTTAATATTCACCATCTGAGATTATCCGTACCGATGTTAGATGATCGTACGGCTATCAAAGAGGCTCATCCATTTAATGGTGAATACTTTTTCAATCAGGCTATCAATTATTTTGGGTGGAAGTCTGTTCTTAAACAAGAACCTGGAACTGAAGGCATTTCAGAATATTATTCCCCCGCAAGAGCCAAGACTTTTAAAGGCTTACCTAGCACATATTTATGTGTAGGTTCGATTGAATTATTTGCCGATGAAACGCTCGATTTTGCAAAACAATTAATGTATGACGGCGTGCCAGTCGAATTGCATTTATACCCTGGTTATCACCATCAAGGCTTATCAGTGCCAGAAGCGTATCATGCGAAACGCGAAAATGAGAATAATTTAAATGCATTATTACGTGCATTAAACATTAAAGAATAATGCAGGTGGCGGAGTGCTGAGATTTTTCTAACATAGAGAATATGAATGTAGGCTTCTCATAAGTTGACCAGACTTTTGAGGAGTCTCTTTTTTCAATTCTTGGGTTACACTTTTGTATTGGAAAATCAACACTAAAGTGTCTTTGGGTTTATAAAGAATAGAAGTAAAATAGTTACTGTCTTAAATGACTCATAAAAAAGTAGGAGGTATCATTTTGAACAACGTAAGTGAAACTATAGCTTCGAATGAAAAAGAATTAGATTTAAGTAATTTAAAGAGAGCCCCTGTCCTTGTAGCCTTGCTTATAGGGGCATTTGTAATGATCTTAAATGAAACGTTACTGAATATTGCTTTTCCTGATCTAATGATTGAATTTAAGATTAGTGCGTCCACCGTTCAATGGTTAGCGACTGCATATATGTTAGTAGTTGGAATCCTAGTACCTGTAACTGCCTTGCTGCAGCAATGGTTTACAACAAGGCAAATGTTTTTTGGAGCTATGACATTATTTTTAATTGGAACGATCGTTTGCTCCATTTCACCTTTTTTTGAAATTTTACTAGTTGGTCGAGTCATTCAAGCGTTAGGTACGGGACTCATGATGCCTGTTTTAATGAATACAATATTAATCATATTTCCGCCAGATAACCGTGGAGCAGCAATGGGGATGATTGGACTTGTTATTATGTCAGCTCCTGCGATAGGCCCCGCACTTTCCGGTTTAATTATTGATGCTTTGAATTGGAGATGGTTATTTTATCTTGTTATTCCTTTGGCTGTATTTTCCATTTTATTTGCAAGTGCATATTTGAAAAATGTATCTAAGTTAACGAGACCTAAAGTGGATATTGTATCCATTATACTTTCTACAATTGGATTTGGTGGGATTGTGTATGGATTTAGCAGCGTTGGTGAAGGTTCATGGACCGACCCACTTGTATATTGGAGTATAACTGTAGGAGTCATTGCTTTAATTCTTTTTGTTTGGAAGCAATTACACATGAAAGAGCCTATGTTGAACTTACAAGCATTTAGGTATCCGATGTTCTCACTCGTCATCGTTTTAATGATAATCATATTGATGAGTTTATTTTCAACGATCATCATGTTACCTTTATTTTTAATTAATGTTTTAGGCGTTTCGGCTCTTACAGCAGGCTTAATTTTGATGCCAGGTGGAATTATTAATGGTATTTTGGCACCAATTTCAGGGGTTCTTTTTGATAAATTTGGTCCAAAAGTATTGGTCATACCAGGATTAGTCTTGTTTATCGTATCTTTATATTTATTTTCACAAATTGAATCCACATGGACGAGTGGATATGTTATATTTTTACATGTTCTAATGATGATCTCCATTGCAATGATCATGATGCCAGCACAGACTACAGGTTTAAACCAGCTACCAAAAAACTTATATGCACATGGAACAGCAATCATGAACACAATGCAACAAGTATCAGGGGCTATCGGTACTGCTTTGTTTATAAGCATTATGACTTCAGGCGCAACAGATTATATGGAATCATCTTTAGATCCTGCTAATCCAGTTGAATTGATTGAAGCTCAAGTTTATGGTTTTCATATTTCATTTTTAGTAGGCGTATTTTTTGCGATCTCTGCATTTGCTTTAGGTTTATTTATTAAAAAAACAAAATTACCATCAGAAGAAAATGAAATGCCAATAAAATGCAATACAGTTATTGAGTAGCAGTATAAAATATAACTTAATTCAAATCACTAATCCTTTTCTTCATGTTTTTTATACAAACAAATTAGTCAATCTTTAAATTAGAATCCATGGAAATTCATCTATTAAAATGGGTTCTTTTTGTATGCCATCAATTAGCGCTTAAATGTATTACAGATATACGAAATGAAGGAAAAATGTTATTGTGGGATTGTTTGGGGGAATCAAGAACATGAGCTGAAAAACTAGGCTTTGTAAAATCCAACGAATATGTATGTTATAGATTTAGTTTGAAATAACAATAAAGAATTGTATTATCTTCTCATTAAACTCTCATTTAATTCTAACTCTATTTTCACTCTTCTTCTTTATTATGAAAGAATAAAAAAATAAAGGAGAGAGTGATAATGAAAAAAACGGCTTCTCGTAGGATGATTGCGCTTAAAGGTTTTTTAATGATAGTTCTAGTGGTCAGTTTTCTTCTTCTTGCAATTAGTTTCATAAATTTGTTCGTCCCTATCTCTTTTGTAGAACAAATGAAATATGTAGATGGGTTTTTAACAAAAATAACAGTGATATTTACGATTGCTGCAATTTTATTATTAGTTTGGGATAAACTTTGGATGGGTGTAAGAAAAAATAGAAATGTGATTACAACAGCAATTCGAAAAATATGGCTTTTCTTTAAAACGAGGCATGTATTATTTGGTTGGCTCGTTGCAGCAGCGGGTACAGCTCACAGTATTTATTTTACAGTATATTTACCTGAACAAATGATTGGTTTTTGGAGCGGAGTAATCGCTTTTATTATTATGATCTTACTTGTTGTATTAGGGTATTATTTTAATAATAAGGCAAAAACCAATCCCTTGATTGGAAAGTACCACCTATGGTTAGGAATTCTCTTTTTTATAGCCTTTATATATCACTTTATTGATTCAAAAGGAGGGCAATTTCACTAAGGCACTGAAAATTGACCCTATATGTGATTAGGATTATACTTGTGAAAATCAAACCATTGGTTAGGTCCTCTTTTTTACTACATTTTCTGAGAGGAGGGTCATAATGATTCGTATCTTAATTATTGAGGATGAAAAAAGCCTAGCCAGATTTATTGAATTAGAACTCCGTCATGAAGGGTTCGATACAAAAATTGCTTCTGATGGAAGAGAAGGGTTATCCCTTGCAATAGAAGAGAAATGGGAATTAATATTGCTGGATTTAATGCTTCCAAGCCTTAATGGAACAGAGATTTGTCGAAGGCTTCGTGCCAATAAAATTGATACACCCATCATTATGCTTACAGCTCGCGATAGTGTATTTGATCGTATTTATGGACTGGACAGTGGTGCAGATGATTATTTGGCAAAACCGTTTGAAATTGGAGAATTGCTTGCTCGTATTCGATCATTATTCAGACGCATGAATCGAATGGATTTTATTAAAAAAAGCAATCAGTTATCCTATAAAGATTTACTTGTAGATCAAGATGCATGTATTGTAAAACAAGAAGATGATACTATTCAGTTAACAAAAAGAGAATATGAGTTATTAACGGTATTTATGAAAAATATCAATCGGGTATTAACGAGAGAAATGTTACTTGATATCGTTTGGGGTTTTGAATCCTCCGTGGAAACCAATGTAGTGGATGTGTATGTTCGTTATTTGAGAAATAAGTTAGATTCTGATTCCCCATCTAGATATATTGAAACGGTGAGAGGGATTGGTTATGTGATGAGACAATGAAGATCATAAAGTGGATTAAAAAAAAACAGTCTTCTCTTCCATTTAAGATAAAAATATTTTTAATGTCATTTGTTTTCATGTTCGTTTTTTTTCTGTTATTTTATCGAATTTTATTTGAAGTCATGATGTCTGGATTTAAAGAACAGCAACAAGAAGAAATAATCAGTAAAGCCGAGATGTTAAGTGCTTTACCATCCATTAATGAATTACAGGTAAATGAATGGTTAGAGAAATTAGTTATAGAAGGAGAGCGTATTCGTTTTGTTGACTCGAGTGGTCAAATTAAATACGAAACCTCTTCTGAATACAAGGTTGATTTTCCGGATACTCTGTATGTAACTGAGCCCTCTTTTCATAGAGAAAAGGAGAATGAGTATATGATATACACATACCGCTTTCCTTTTACGGCTAATCATTTTTCTGGATCTATTGAAGTATCTCGTAATATGAAGTTATTGATTAATCAAATGATTAAACCAATGCATCCCCTGTTATTATGGGGAGGAGTAGCTGCAGCGATGTTAAGCGGTCTGGTTAGTTTTTTTCTTTCAAGACAGCTATTATTGCCGATGAGAGAGATGATTCATACAATGAAACGAATTCGGCAAAAAAGTCTTAAAGAAAGAATGCCACTGTACAACAGAAATGACGAGATTGGTCATCTTTCAGAAATGTTTAATGAGATGATGAATGAGTTAGAAGGTTCATTTAACCAACAAAAGCAATTTATTGAAGATGCATCACATGAACTTCGAACACCTGTAACCATTCTTGAAGGTCATCTAAATTTGCTTAATAGATGGGGTAAAGATAATCCAGAAATTTTAGAAGAATCATTAAGAACCTCTACACATGAATTAAATCGAATGAAACAGCTTGTTCTTACACTGCTAGAACTTACTAGGTCAGAGGTAGAAGAGAAAACTTTACCAAAGGAAATTATTAACCCATACCAAAAATTAATACAATTAATTGAAGATTTTAAACCTGTGTATCCTGAAGTTCTCTTTTCAATTCGTGAAGGTGAAAAAGACGTTGCCATTTTAATTGATGGTGATCGATTTGAGCAAATTTTTCGCATCCTTGTAGACAATGCATTAAAATACTCAAAAAGTGAGGAAGTTAGTTTAGGAGTAACAAAGAATTTTGAGCAAATTTCTATTACTGTTGAAGATAAAGGCATTGGAATTGCTGATGAACATCTCCCTTATCTATTTAACCGTTTTTATCGTGTAGATAAATCAAGAAGTAGAGAACAAGGAGGAACTGGACTTGGTCTCTCGATTGCAAAAAACTTAGTAGAAAAATATGAAGGTACGATTGAAATCGAAAGCAAGAAGGGTGAAGGAACTAGCGTAATAGTGTCATTTCCTGCCATATATATTAGTTAATATGATAATGTCATAGTAGAAAGCATTTATTTGGTCAATAGATGCTTTCTTTTTTGAGTTTTAAGATTTTAAGTAGAAAAAAAGCAGGTTTTTTTCTAAAAGACTTAGAATAGTATGGTAATAAAAGATGCAAGATAGGGGGATTTTATAATGGAATCAACCATAGATAAGAGAAAACGCTTTCTTTTTGAAACTAAACGGCGTCGTATTGTTTTTTTTAGTGTGAGTTTCTTTATTGTACTATTCTTTGTACTCATAGCTGCAGCATATTTTTATTTACTAGGAAACAAACCCCAAACAAATGGTGAAATCGCAGTAAGTGGATTACAAGAAGAAGTATCTGTATACCGTGATGAATGGGGTGTTCCACATATTGAAGCAAACAACCTCAATGACTTATTTTTTGCTCAAGGTTATGTGACAGCACAGGAGCGTATATTTCAGATGGATATGATCCGTCGTCAGGCATCGGGTCATCTTAGTGAAGTGATTGGGGAAAAAACAATTGAAAAAGACAAATTTTTTCGAGCGATCGGATTACATCGCGTATCAAAAGAGACGTGGGAGATTTTATCTGAAGAGACACAACAAATACTAGTGAATTACGCTAAAGGTGTGAATGTTTATATTGAAGAAGCTATGGAAAATGGAGATCTACCAATCGAATTTCAACTTATGGGGTACAAGCCAGAAAAATGGACCGTATTTGATTCCATATTAGTAGGTAAATACATGGCTTATGATTTAGGTGGCTATTGGGAAGCTCAAGCCTTTCGTTACTATCTTGCACAAAACTTTTCTGATGAACATACCTTAGATCTATTTCCATCGTACCCAGAAGGTGGTGCAACTGTTATACAAGCACTGCGTGATCAACCTCTTGATATCAAGGATCGTTTTGCCTCTGTTCCAAGTCCCAATGAACTAAATGGAAGTAATAACTGGGTTTTATCCGGACAAAAGACGGAATCTGGCTTTCCTTATCTCGCTAACGATCCACATTTAGGGCTTGCTACACCGTCTATTTGGTTAGAAACTCATTTAACTTCTCCAGATTTTGAAGTGAGTGGAGTGATTGTGCCAGGAGCACCCGGTGTAATATTGGGTAGAAACCAACATATCGCTTGGGGTATTACGAATGTTGGGCCAGATGTACAGGATTTATATATTGAAAGACGGAACCCAGATAATGAGTATGAATTTGAGTATAAGGGAAAATGGGAACAAGCGGAAATCATTGAAGAGCCCATCTCTGTAAAAGGAAAGGATATGATTGATTATCAAGTTATTGAAACCCGCCATGGACCCATTATTTCAGAATTTGCTCATGATGAACAATCAGACACGGCACTCGCATTAAAATGGACCGCGTTAGAGCCTTCCCCGGAACTTGATGTTGTATTAAAATTTGGAAGGGCTAAAGATTGGGGAGAATTTAAAGAGGCTTTGACTTATTTTTATGCGCCTGCGTCTAACTTTGTTTTTGCTTCAAAAGATGGGGACATCGCCTATCGAGCCAATGGTTTAATTCCAATTCGAAAAAATGGTGAAAGTCTTGTTCCTGTGCCTGGTTGGACAGGGGAGTACGAATGGGAGGGATATATTCCGTGGGAGGAACTCCCTACGATTGTAAATCCAGAAGAGGGATTTATCTCTACAGCGAACAATAAGATTGTTACCGATGATTATCCGTATCACCTATCAAATATTTGGGCTCAACCATATAGACAACAGCGAATTCGAGATGTATTACTTAATAAAGATCAATTTTCTATTGAAGAAATGAAGAGGCTTCAATTAGATATTAAAAACCTCTACGCTGAAGAATTTGTTCCGATTTTTGTCTCTCTTTTAAAAAATAAAGAGTTACGTTCCATTGATCAACAAGTTATGGAAAAAATGATAGGTTGGAATTTTGAAGATGAAAAAGATTTAGCTGAACCGCTAGTTTTCCATTTTTGGATGGAAGAAATAAAAAATGTACTTTTTGAAGAAAAAATAGATGACGAAATGCTCAAACTGTTTAAAGGAAAATCACAAGTTGTTGATGAACTTATACGAAAAGCATATACAGGAAAGCCAGGTCCATGGATAACTGATGCTGGAGGGTTAGAAGATGTTGTTTCAACAGCTTTAAAACGGTCTGTGGATAGAGCTGTTGAATTACAAGGTAAGGATATGAACAAGTGGACATGGGGAGATTATCATCAAATCTTATTTAGCCATCCTCTAGCTGCAATAAAGCCTTTGAACCTTTTATTTAATTCGTCTGCTTTACCTGTTAGTGGTAGTGATATTACTGTAGGAGCAGCTAGCTGGAAAAGTGAGACGGGTGAAGTAAATCATGGGGCTTCATGGCGAACAGTTATGGATTTGGCAAACATGTCAGAAAGTTATAGTGTAGTTGGACCAGGGCAAAGTGGACATGTGATGAGTGAAAATTACCATGATCAGATGGATGATTGGGCAGAAGGAGGGTACCATGTGACTAGTACCGATCCAGTTAAATATCGAAAGCATGCTGATTTACTTTTACTTAAACCAGAATAATTAAGAACTTACGGCTAAAATATCAATGATAAAAAGGAAAAAGAACAGCCCCTGCTTCAATGTGATGAGGCAGGGGTTATCTAGGTACTTATACACCCATTCGCTTGCGCTGATTATTTATTTTTTTAGTTTGTTGACTTGTTAGTTTTTGGGTTTGATTTCCTCTGTTTTTTACAGCATTGTTTTGGGAATGGGCTTGTTTGGAATTTTGTAGCTTTTGTTTAATTGCTTCTTGTAAACTTACTTTCTTTTTTGGTTGATCTTTTAATTGATTATCTGATGTTTCATTTGTCATGCTGTGTACTCCTTAAGGTTTTCATTCTTTATCATAGTAATATTCAATCTCTTCGTTTTGTTTATTAAAATCTACCTGCAACTGATGGTCTTCAAAATACCATAAGTCGCTTTCTTCTACATAATAGGTCACATTGTCTATTTCCACTGAAGCTCCTATTTTTTCAGGTTTATCGTGGGAAATACCAAGAGAAAAGCTAGTCTGAATCACACTGTGTCCACCATACTTAACAAAAAATTGCACATAATCTCCATGTTGTAATTGAAACTCATCTTTGAAATGATTTGCAGCTATAGGGGTGACTGTCAGGTTCATCTTGCATCTCCCTTTCTATTAAATAGTAATTTAATTATGGCAAACAATAGTTGCAAATGCAATGCAATTAAAACCTTTTTGCTTGGTAATCTATTCATAAACATATAAAGGAAATCTTATATGATAATAGAATAATTTAAGGTAAAGTCGGATTAATATCTAGATAGAGAGTGAAGTTTCATAAACGAATACATGTTAAAATTAAATCTTTTAGATAGGGGATAACTTCATGTGGAAATCAGGTCTTAAATGGATGTCTTTAATTATTGGAGTTATGATGGGGGCGGGATTTTCCTCCGGACAAGAGGTGTGGCAATTTTTTGGTAAACAAAGTGAGTTATCGATTCTCTTGTTTATATTTATTTTTTCAATCAGTTGTTATGTCGTATTGAATATCAGTTTTGAAGAAAAAACAGAGAACTTTCTACCTGTTTTACATAAGCTTATTGGGAAAAAGCTCTCCTCTTTTTATGATGTGATCATTGTATTTTACTTGTTTGCTACAACGGTGGTTATGACGTCAGGTGGAGGGGCAGTTTTAGAAAGTTTTCATGTTCCGTATTGGGTTGGGATTTTCCTTTTTGCAATACTGCTAGCGCTGCAATTTGTGTGGGGATTCAAGGGTTTAATGATTGTTAATTTCTACATATTTCCTGTGTTAATCCTTGGATTAATCGTTACATTATCCTTGTTTATTCTGCGATTAAATGAACCGTTCATTGATTCCGTTGGGTTGCAACAAAAGTGGCTGTCCGCATTTACCTTTACCGCATTTAATATTCTTCCTATCATTGCAGTCCTAGCTGTTATCGGAAATAAAATGAAAGCCAAAGGTGAGGCTACGATTGCTAGTATTGGAAGTGGAGTGGTGTTAGGATTCATTTGTTTTATTTATAATCAATCCCTTTTAAAGATACCTGTAGATCTCAACACATATGAAATTCCTTTGTACGCTATTTTAGATTACCTCCCTAGTATGATGACCATTTTCATGTCACTTTTTCTTCTGACAGCTATTTATACAACGGCTGCATCAGGAATATATGGGTTAACAGCCAGATTACAAGAAAAGTTTAGAGTGTCGATTTGGGTGTTCGTTGTGCTGATACTATTATTTATGATTCCCTTAACAGCCTTTGGGTTTTCAACTCTAGTTTCTGTTTTATATCCATTAGCTGGATTTATTAACTTGTTGTTATTGTTATCTATTTTGGTATTCCCTTTACGAATTGCGATGAGAAAGAGAAGAGATTCTCAATCTTTAAGAATGTGAGAAAGATACAAAGGATGGTCTGCTGTAAGCATCTATTTATTTAATTTCATATTATTAAAAATATTAAACCGTATCAATGCCAAACCACCATGAAATTATATGAGGAAGGGAAATTATAACCACCAAATCCCAACACATTCAGGTAAATGAACGAGATTTTCCTTAACTACTCTATTAGATAAATCACTGCCAAAGAAAAAACGTGTAAGTTCCTCCGCTTGTTGCATATCATCAAAAGTATAATCTAGTCTAATCGATTGATGAGAAAAACAATACTGATTAACTAAGGCAGCATAATATTTCTTTAAAAAATCTGGAGGTGATGGGGTTTTTACACCCGTTCCAAGCGTTTCAAAAATGATGATGGTTCCATTTCTTCTCAATGCTCGTTTCATTTCTTTTATCACTTTATAAATGTCTTGCTCCCAATATGGATTGTTTGAACTTCCTAAATAACAAATACTCCACCCTGCTACGATGAGATCAGCGCTCTGATCTTGAAGTGACAATTTACGAAGGTCAGAAACTTGTGTTTTCCAATTGGTGAATCCTGTTTTCTCTAACTTCTCCTTTGTTATCTTCAACATTTCTTCCGAAGCGTCAAGTGCTATGATTGATTTTGCTTCCTCTACAAGTACAGAAGTCAGTCTTCCTGTACCTGCTCCAAGATCAACAATATCTAGCCCTTTGAATGGTCGTATTTGTTTAATGATGTTTGTTAGATTGTTTTGTTTTGATATTAACTCATGATATTTTTCAGCATCTTTCCTATAAATTTCAGTATGGTTAGGCATAGTAATGGTCACCTCTTATTTTCTCTTATTTTTTTAGATTGTAATTGTTTACGTTACGTAAAGGTCAAGAGGGTGTATAATTAAATAAACATATAAATTCGGAGGATTGGAAATGAACAAAACAGTCATGTTAGCAGGTCATGCAAAATTGCCACAAGGAATGGCAGCAAGTGAATTGCATCAAACGTTAACTGTAACGATAGAAGCGGATAAAAAATATTGGGTGATTATAGATGCTTCCTGTACATTAGCTACGGGTCATGCACAGCATTTTTTTGGTCAGTTGTTAAAAGGATACAGCTTGTTGGAAGGGACTGAACCGATCATTCATCGAATTGAGGAACATTATTATGGAAAGGCACAATCTGCACTTATTTCTGCTGTGAAAGATGCTCATAAGCAATATCTATATATAACAAAACAATCTAAGTGATCTAATGATAATCGCCATTCCAAATCATTTCTTTATAACCTAACCGAAATAATGAGGATCTATATACATACATATACATATATAAAACAATAACTTTATAAATTTACTGTAAAAAAATATATACAAAAAATTGGAGGTCAGAATGGGACATTGGCATGAGCAAGCACAACATATATGGGGTCAAAAGGCGAACGATTGGAATGAAAGTAGTCAGAATATGTGGGAAGAAGGAAGTCGGAAAACGATCATTCCATTTTTAAAAAAATATATGACAAAAGGGAGCTATATTGCAGACATTGGCTGTGGCGATGGGTATGGCTCTTATAAATTAATGAGAGAAAACTATAGAGTTATTGGTATGGATATTTCTCGGGAAATGATCGAGATTGCCAACAAACGAAGTATAGATGATCAACTCACATTTCTTCAAGCAGATGCAGTTAAACTTCCTTTTGCAAAGTATACATTTGATGGTGTGATGTCTATAAATTGCATCGAATGGACAGAGAACCCTAGAGAAACACTATTAGAATTTCAAAGAGTTTTAAAGCCGAATGGAATGTTATGTATTGGTATTTTAGGACCTACCGCACATCCAAGGCAGCATAGCTTCTCAAGATTGTATGGAGAAAATGTGATTTGCAATACAATGATGCCGTGGGAATTTGGTAGGCTAGCTCAAGAAAGCGGTTGGGAAATACTTGATGGACATGGTGTATATAAAAAAGGGGTTAAAGAAGAATTAATTAAAGGCTTATCAAGTGAATTAAAGCAATCCCTTACATTCATGTGGGTGTTTATACTGGTAAATAAATACCAACAAAAAAAGGATTGACAATTTTTTGAAAAGTAAATAAACTAAACTTAAATTACTTGTAGGAAGGCAGCCCCTTTCAGCATCGGTAAATATTTGGAATATTAATAAAAATAGTAGTGAACTGAAAAGTTTATCGGACTTCAAGTCACTGAAGCCGTAAGTAGACTATAGCCAGTTATACCATTTCGTTTTTTCGTTATGGTATAGTTGGCTATTTTAATTTTAAAGGAGGAGAAAGCGTATGATTAAAGAAAGTTTAAAACTATTTATAGGAAAGTATGATACTTTTGAAGTAAAGGAGCATTCTGATCATAAACGTTTATATCATATTGAAATGAATCATGAGCGATTAAATACCTTTTTATCAGAAAATCAAGATGTGAATGTTCAGCAACTTGAATATGTTCCATATATGAGGTTAGTTATAGCACAATCTTTGCAAAGTGTGTTAGGTGAAACCTTTTCAAAAATAATTCGCAATATTTTACATGATCGTAAATCAGGTGGCTTTACAATGGGCATGCAGCTGCAGACACTGGAACATGAACAGTATGTTTTATTTGCAACAGCGCTTACGCATTTGTTAGGTGGAGTTAACTTTGATGATATGTCAGGTAAGTATTATGCACGATTTACAGTTAAAGATACCGACAATAGTGATTCATATTTACGACAAGCTTATAGACTTTTTACTCTTCACACAGATGGAACATTTTTTGATGAACCTACAGATTGGCTATTAATGATGAAGTTTGCCGAAGAAAATGCTATAGGAGGGGAATCTCGTTTATTACATTTAGATGATTGGGAAGATCTTGAGAAGTTTTCAAAACATGCGTTAGCAACATGTCGGTTAGAATACAAAGCTCCATCTAGTAAAAATGTACAACAATCGGTATATAACCAAACTTTTTATGAGAAAAATGGAAAACCATGTGTCTGTTTTATTGATCAATTTGTTTACCCTGCTACGTTGGAGCAAGCTGCTTATTTAAAGGACTTGTCTGAATCTATGGAGAATAGTGCAGCTACAGTTGCTTTGCCACTTCCAGTTGGTGACCTAGTCATGGTTAATAATACATTTTGGCTTCATGGAAGGGCAGCCTTTGAAAAAAATCCAAATTTACATCGTGAGTTAATGAGAATAAGAGGTTATTTTGCAGGAGTGTAAATGGTTTAAGGAGGGTATATGGACGATATAACGATCATTGGCGGAGGGATTGTGGGGTTATCTACTGCATATGCTTTAAGCGAGCGATTTCCTCATGCCAGATTAAGAGTCATAGAAAAAGAAAATCAATGGGCAAAACATCAAACTGGGAATAATAGTGGGGTCATCCATTCAGGAATTTATTATACACCAGGGAGCTTAAAGGCAAGGTTTGCAAAAACAGGCAGCCAACAAATGAAAGACTTTTGTGCAAGATACGATATTGACTATGATCCGTGTGGGAAAGTGATTGTGGCAACGAAGGAAACTGAGCTATCGATCATGAAAAACCTATATAATCGTGGATTAGCTAATGGACTGGATATTATCATGATTGGACCTGATCAATTAAAGGAAGAAGAACCTTATGTTGAAGGTTTACAGGCAATTAAAGTGCCTCAAGCAGGAATAGTTGATTATAAACAAGTATGTGAAACATTAGTTTTATTGCTAAAAAATCATGGTGCGGAAATGTTGTTAAACACAGAAGTAAAAGACATATTAGAACATGAGCAAAAGGTGGAAGTCATTACAAATGAGAAGGAGTTTAATACAAGTTATGTTGTAAATTGTGGGGGTCTTCATAGTGATCGACTTACAAAGATGACAGGTTTAAAACCAGACCTGCAAATTGTTCCTTTTCGTGGAGAATATTATGAATTAATACCAGAGAAACATTACCTAGTAAAAAATTTGATTTATCCTGTACCTAATCCAGATTTTCCATTTCTCGGCGTTCATTTTACTCGAATGATGAATGGTGGGGTAGAAGCGGGACCCAATGCGGTATTAAGCTTAAAAAGAGAAGGTTATAGGAAAACAGATTTCGATTTGAGAGACTTCTCAGAAGTAATGAGTTTTAGAGGGTTCTGGAAGCTGGCAGCAAAGTATTGGCAGGAGGGGGCGAAAGAGATGTGGCGCTCTTATAGTAAAAAAGCTTTTGTAAAAAGTCTACAAGAATTAATTCCTTCTATTCAGGAGGGTGATTTGGAACCTGCACCTTCAGGAGTTAGAGCCCAAGCATTACAATCTAATGGTAAGTTGGTGGACGATTTTTATATAGTTAGTGGGAAAAGAAGTATTCATGTGTGTAATGCACCTTCTCCTGCTGCCACTGCTTGTTTTCCAATCGGGAGAGAAATTGCTGAGAAAGTACCAGAAGTAGAATCTCATCAGATATTTACGAGTTAGTCTTAAATTTAATCTTCTTCTGAAGGAAATGATCTATTGATGTGCTTAGAAGTGATATAAAGATAATTTTAATAAAAATAAAGTAGAAAATTGTAAAATTAAATAATAATATGTAAACATCTTCCTTCTAATTTCTATGTTTTAAGATATAATGAATTTGATGTGTTAAATTAGGGGGAGTTTTTTTGTTAAGTAAGTATATGGCGGGTATGTCTGTTTTATTAGGAATAATATTTATTAAATTTGCAGAAGGCCCTATTCAATCATCCTTTATGAAAACGGGCACCATGTTTATTGTTGCTGGGGTAGTCATTTTCATTGCACCATCGATCTTAAAAATGATAAAAAAAATGAAAATGAACCACTTCCTTACCAATGGAAAAAGTATTAAAGCAGATGTAGAAGGAGTTTTTATTAACTATAGTATTAAGCTAAAAGGTTATGGAGCGTGGAACACGAGCACAGGTCAATCACCTTATAAAATAAAAGCAGAATGGTACAATCCAATGACGAATCAAACTCATACATTTACTAGTGAAAACCTTTGGATTCATTCAACCATTGATTTACCAAGTCAAATTGATGTTTACATTGATGAACATAATCCTAAAAAATACTATATGGATTGTAGGTTCTTAGGAGATTCGGCATTAACTATGCCTAAAATGGGTAAAAGTGCAATCATTCCTATGATTTTTTTGGAATACTCATCTATATGTACTTTAAACTTACATCTGCGTTTGGAGTATGAACAGAATCTGAAAAAATAGGAGGGGTATCTAGTTGTTAAGGATCAAATACATACATTTCAAAGTGAAAACCTTTGGAACGATCCATCAAGTGAGTTATCAAGTCAAATTGATGTTTACATTATAAAAACGAATCCCAATAAATACTATATGGATTGTAGGTTTTTAGTTGATTCAATATCAAACACACGTAAATTAAATAAAATGTTCATTTTTGCAATCATTTTGAATTTGGGTATTCTTCTTTTTATTTATTTTAAATTACAAGAAGTATTTGATTTTATAGTAGGTGGATAATGACTTGAAAATCATGAATTTTAAATAAGAAAAATGAATAAAACGCTTGGGCATCTGTTATGTTGTCTAAGCGTTTTTAGTTTTTTAAAAATATAGTATGAAAAAACTGGAATGATCCAAAATAAACAAGAAAACGATATTTCCATGACATTAAAAAGGAGTGAAATATACAAATGATCAAAGTAAATATGATTTCCAAAATAATAATGATTGTCATTTTTTGTTCTATATTATCAGCACCTTTACATGCGAGTGCGGAAAGAACTGAAAATGTTCAACCGGATTGTTATAGTCAAGCAGTTGTAGATTTTAAATTTGAACTTAGAAGACTTTGGATCGACCACACATGGTGGACAAGAAATGTGATCATCAGCAAACTTGCTGGCCTAGATGATAAAGAAAAAGCATTAGAGAGATTGTTGCAAAATCAAGTGGACATCGGTAATGCAATCAAACCTTACTACGGGGACGAAGCGGGTAAAGAGCTAACCAAACTGTTGACAGATCATATTCTGATCGCTGGTAAAATTATTGATGCAGCAAAAAGAGAAGATGAAGTTGAATACGAAAAACAAAATACGGCATGGTTTAAAAATGCCGATGATATTGCCAGCTTTTTAAGTAAGGCAAATCCAAACTGGTCAGAAGAAGAATTACAGGATTTACTTTACGTACATTTAGAATTAACAAGAGATGAAGTGGTTGCTAGGTTGAAAAAGGATTGGGGAGCTGATATCGCAGCTTTCGATGAGGGTGAAGATCACATTATTAAATTGGCTGATACTCTTTCAGTAGGGATCATTAAACAGTTTCCAGATCAGTTTAAGTAAATCTAAATCATTGTGCGGCTTCTAGTTCAAAGTTAGAGGTCGCTATTTTATTGTGTTGGAATGTTTGCGAGCATATTCGTCCGGTGTTTTACCAATGATGTTTTTGAAATCTTTAATAAAGTGGGATTGATCATAATAACCAAGGTCCATCGACAACTTTAACCAGTCATGATTTGAATTATGGTCGATCATTTCAGCTGCATTTTGAAGGCGGTAAAGTTTAATTACCCATTTTGGGCTGACTCCTACATATTGTTGGAACATTCTTTGTAACTTTCTTTTGTTTATTTGGATCTGTTCACAAACATGATCTACTTTGGTAATTTCTTGGTCTTCAATAATTACATTGATGATTTCATTTATAAATGTTACATTCTCATCTTTTTCAGGAAGTTTTTCACGAATCATATTTTCTAAGTATGCAACCATTTTTTCCTCATCATGAAGGGACAGAACAGCTTTCTCAAGTGTCTGAGAATCAATAGTAAATACATTTTGAACGTCCATAGGGTGGTCGGTTAATTCAGAAATTGTTTGTTTAATAAAGGGATAAAATCCTCCCGGTTTGAACTTGACTCCAAAAACACGCCCCTTTCCTTTTACAGGATAAGAGAACATATTTTTGCAGGACCAAATATACCGGTTTTATTTTTTTCAATGACTAAATTTACGCAAGGATTCGGAATGACATCCTGCCAAAATGGCTCTATATTGGTTAAGTCCCAGGTAACGCTCCAAAAGTGTTTTATGAAAAAACTTGTTTCTTCAGAGGGAGTATAACGTGAGAGGAGATAATTTTTATCTCTCTCGTTTAACTTCAAAACCCCCATACTTTTTTTAGTTACATTAGAATGCATTTCTTGTTCTCCTTTTTATTCTTTTATAGGTTAGGAGTTCTAATCATAAGAATGGACTTGTCGTGTTTTTACAATACTTTCATTTTATTAACAATTATAATCGTCTTAGTAAAGTTAAACAAATAAAATGATAGAGGATGATCATGAATAATCTAAAATATGAATTTTACATTGATGCTCAGCCAGAACAGGTATGGAATACGTTAGTATCACCGGAAGGCACTCGCAAAACTTTTTTTGGATGTGTGATAAATTCCACTTTCAAAGAAGAAGATTCGTTTGCGTATGTAGGACCTGGTAAGGAAGGGGACGAAACGGTTCATGTGTATGGAAAGATCTTAGCATTTGAGCCTAATAAAGTATTTAGTTATATGGAACACCCAGGTTCATCTTATCATGCCAATCATGAAGAACTTGAGTCAAGAGTTACTTTTACCTTAGAGTCGGTTGGTAAATGTACAAAATTGACATTAGTGAATGATCAGTGGACAGCTAACCACCCTGCTTATCAAAATGCGGAGCAGCATTGGTGGATGATTCTTAGTAATATAAAAACAGTGACTGAAACCGGGAACGTATTAGATTTTGGTTGGTAGAGCAGGGATAGAGTTTTTCTTATGAAGTGGAACAAACAAGAATAAATAAAAATGTTTAAGGAAAAATATTGTAATGGTGTAAGGGACGGGATGAAGATCACTCGTTCCTTCTTATATATACAAAAGTGCATGTTTTATAGATGAGTAATGAGATATGGTGGTGTGACGAGTATTACACTATATTTTAAACCTAATGGTATAATTTACTTAATTCATTTTCAGTTGATTTAAGTGTTTAGAATAGAATCATTTTAGAGGGGTGTAGATATGTCAGTAGATATGCTTTCAACCTTTATTATATTAATCATCGCTACCCTATTTTTTATAAGTGGTAAAATAAGAGCGGATATCGTAGCGGTAGGATCACTATTGTTATTATTTATAACAGGCATCCTAACCACGAATGAAATTTTGGCAGGTTTCTCTAACTCTATTGTCATTATGATCGCTAGTTTATTTATTGTTGGAGCGGGCATATTTAATACAGGTTTAGCCAAGCAAATTGGCAAACAGTTACTTAGATTAGCTGGAGAAAGCCAGTGGAAGCTTTTTATCATCATTATTATTGTTGTGGGTGGTTTTAGTGGGTTTTTAAGTAATACAGGTACTGTTGCCGTTTTGTTGCCCGTTGTTTTAAGTATTTGTATGGAAATGAAAGCAAACCCATCTCAATTTTTAATTCCACTTGCGTTTGCAAGCAGTTTAGGTGGGATGATGACTTTAATTGGGACACCTCCTAATATCGTCATTAGTGAGGTATTGTTAGAATACAACTATGAACCGTTATCTTTTTTTGATTTTACACCGATAGGATTAGTGGCATTAATTGTTGGGGGGCTATTTCTTTTAGTTACAAGGAACAAGTTGTTACCGAACCGTCAAACTCGACAAAATGCACAATCCTCTTTATCATCTAATGAACTAATTAGTTTTTATGAGTTGCAGAATAAACTTCATTATGTTCGTGTTACTAGCACTTCTAATATTGTGAGTCAAAATTTAGCTGATATTAAACTTTCTGAAAAATATAAAATCACTGTGGTTGAAATTCACCGTAGAATAAACGGACGTTTTATTGGATTGGGACAAAAACAACTGACCCCTAACTCTAACACCATTCTGCAAGAAAATGATTGTTTACTTTTATTTGGTGATGGACAGGTAGTTAATCAGTTTATTTCTGACTATAATCTTGAACATGAAAATAAAGATAATAAGATATTACAAGAAGAACTCGTTTCTAAGAAATTCGGACTACTGGAGTTTTTTATTCCCCCTCATTCTAAATTTCAAAATAAAACTATTGCTGAGCTGCATTTTAGAGAAAAATACCATTGTAACGTAGTAGCCATTAATAAAAAAGGAAGATTTATTGTTTCTAATATAAAGGACGTTAAGTTGAATCTAGGTGACGCTCTATTGATTCATGGCGATTGGGATGATATCGAGTTATTAGCAAGTGAAAAGTTAGACGTAATTAGTGGGGCAGATGTTTCTACAGAAGCAAAAACAGCTTATGCCAAAGGGAAGGCACCGATTGCTGCAGCCATTATGCTCTTTATGCTTTCCATGATGATATTAGAGCTAGTACCCACTGTAGTAGCTGTTATGATTTCTGCTTTTTTGATGATCATAACAGGATGTATTAAATCCATTTCAGAAGCATATCAACAAGTAAATTGGGAAGCAGTTGTATTAATAGCTGCCATGTTACCCATGGCTACAGCATTAGAAAAAACAGGTGGCATTGAATACATATCAGATGGATTGTTATCAACGATAGGTGAGCTGGGAACTTATCCTCTGTTAATTGGTTTTTATTTGATTACGATGTTATTAAGCCAATTTATAAGTAATACGGCTACAGCAGTTATATTTGCTCCTATAGCGATCACAACAGGTATTAATTTAGGTGTAAGTCCTTATCCTTTTTTAATGGCAGTAGCTATATCTGCCAGCATGGCATTTGCCACTCCAGTTGCTTCACCTACAAATGCTTTAGTCATGACAGCAGGAGGATACTCTTTTTCTGATTATGTAAAAGTGGGCGTTCCATTGCAACTCGTTCTTGGTATTGTGATGCTCATCATGATACCACTGCTGTTTCCATTTTAAATTGGAGGGAATATATATTGAGTGAGTTATTTCATATTTCAATTGTAAATCAACATTGGATAGAAGATAAGAATGAAGAGGTTGACTTATGTTCTCATGGTCAAATTAACTTAAGAGTGAATAATACAATCATTACAGCTCCAGATCTAGATGAAGAGTGGGGAATTAGCGAATCAGCATTATCTTTATTAAGAAGTTTAAGACAAGATATTAATTCTAGTCCTGAAACATCAGAGGGGTTAATTTTACATGGTTGTGGTTTAATATTAATGATTGGATGTCCAATATCTATTCACTGGTCAGTAGAACATGCAAATAATATGGTTAAGTTAAGTGATTTTATAAAAATTACATCAACAAATTCTAAAGATGGATATCAATCTTATCCGAATCTATCTGTTGAAGTAACTCGGGAAGAGTACAAAAACCAAATCGTATCATTTGCATTATCAACGAAACAATATTTTGATAAAAGTGCTGATAAAAAGTTTGAAGATAAGTATGAAAAAGAAATGTATTTGGCTTTTTGGAATGAATTTAATCATTTATTAATAACGACGTGAACTTTAAATTCGTTGGTTAAATAAATAATAAAAAGAACTCACCAAAAAACTTCTAAAATCACAAATAAAGTGGTTTTGGAGGTTTTTTTACGATTGAAGGCAATTCAAATCCCATCTTAGGATTTTCAGGGTTGATTTTAGTTTTCAGAGCATTTTTTTAATCATTACTATTGACAAGAAAAGATTACAGTTGTAGTATATACTTACGGACTACAGTTGTAGGGAGGTGTTGAAATGTAAAAAAAATCAACGGAAGAGTGGAAATTGATAAAAGCATTCTGGGAGATTCCCCCAGTAGATTCAAATGAAATGATAATTGTTTTAAGAATCAAACTGAAGTCCTGAAACCATTCTCACATTGATTAGAATACTGAACAAAAAAGAATTTAAAAATAGAAAAATAAGGAGGATTAATATGTTTAAAATAATGTCATTAAAAAAATCTGTTACAGCTATTGTATTGGCAGTAGGAATTGGTTTAGTCGGGGTAACGAGTGCGTTTGGGAGTACAAATGCTGGTGCTAATGAAATTGTTTACGAAGATGATTTTTTATTTAATATAGATATTCCACCATTTGAAATTTTTGATCCTGAACTAATTTTAGAAGAAGCAAAAGCAGCAGGGATTGAAACAGAAGGTAAAACGATAGAAGAAATCCTGGAAGAATTAGATCATATGTATGTAATGGAAGAAGCAAAAGCAGCGGGTGTAGAAACAGAAGGAAAAACGGTAGAAGAAATCCTAGAAGAATTGGATAATATGTATGTAATGGAAGAAGCAAAAGCAGCAGGGATTAAAACAGAAGGAAAAACGGTAGAAGAAATCCTGGAAGAATTGGATAATATGTATGTAATGGAAGAAGCAAAAGCAGC
>NZ_SIJC01000014.1 GCF_010078385.1 Chengkuizengella sediminis | reverse complement strand
ATGTTTGGTGATGATGGCGGAGGGGTACCACGCGTACCCATACCGAACACGACCGTTAAGCCCTCCAGCGCCGATGGTACTTGGACCGCAAGGTCCTGGGAGAGTAGGACGTTGCCAAGCTAAACCAAAGACACTGTAGTGAATGTAATCACTATGGTGTCTTTTTTTTGTTATTGGAGTAAAACTATCCATCTTCATATTGGCTTAATGCTCGGCAAAAGGGATAGGATTAACCTACAACCTATCTGAAGAATTACATCTAAGATCGACCACATCCGTGTGGTCAACGATGCATCAAATCATCCTGATTTGAAAAGCATCTTGACATTAAAAATGCCATTTTGTTATGATATGTAACAATACTTACGGGAAGGTATTTAATTTTAAGGAGGATTTTATAATCGTGTGGGAAACAAAGTTTGCAAAAGAAGGCTTAACCTTTGATGATGTATTGCTAATACCATCTAAATCAGAGGTTTTCGGAAAAGAAATTGATATTAAAACTAAGCTAGGGCCTATTCAGCTCAATATTCCGTTTATAAGCTCTGCTATGGACACTGTTACTGAATCTAAGTTAGCTATTGCTATCGCAAGAGAAGGCGGTATAGGGGTTATTCATAAAAATATGTCAATTGAAAAACAGGCGTTAGAGGTTGATCGGGTGAAACGTTCAGAAAGTGGAGTTATTACCAATCCATTTTCTTTAACGCCAGATCATCATGTCTATGATGCAGAAGAGTTAATGAGTAAGTATAGAATTTCTGGGGTCCCAATTGTAGATGAATCAAATAAATTAGTTGGAATCTTAACGAATCGTGATTTGAGGTTTGTTCATAATTATTCCATTAAAATTAGTGAAGTGATGACAAAAGAGGATTTAGTCACTGCACCAGTTGGTACAACACTTCAGGATGCAGAGGGTTTATTACAGAAACATAAAATAGAAAAGTTACCTCTTGTTAACGAGAATAATGTTTTAAAGGGACTTATTACGATAAAAGATATTGAGAAAGCCATTCAATTTCCTAACGCTGGGAAAGATAATCAAGGCAGATTATTGTGTGCTGCTGCTGTTGGTGTTTCAAGTGATGTGAAGGAGAGAACGGCTGCTTTAGTTGAAGCTGGAATTGACCTAATTGTAGTGGATTCCGCTCATGGTCAGCATATTAATATATTAAAAACAGTGAAAGAAATTCGCGAGAAGTATCCTGAATTACCTATTTGTGCTGGTAACGTAGCCACAAGTCAGGGAACCAAGGATTTAATCGAAGCAGGAGCTACTATGGTAAAGGTAGGTATTGGCCCAGGTTCGATCTGTACAACACGTGTAATTGCTGGGATAGGAGTACCACAAATTACAGCAGTTTATGATTGTGCCACGGTTGCTAGAGAATACAATGTACCTATTATTGCAGATGGGGGACTGAAATATTCAGGGGATATTGTAAAAGCACTTGCAGCAGGTGCTAGCGCTGTGATGATAGGTAGTTTGTTTGCTGGTACTGAAGAGAGTCCAGGAGAATCAGAAATCTTCCAGGGTAGAAGATTTAAAGTTTATCGTGGTATGGGTTCATTAGGCGCTATGAAAGAGGGAAGTAAAGATCGATACTTCCAAGAAAATGAAAGTAAACTAGTCCCTGAAGGAATTGAAGGACGTGTTGCATATAAAGGACCATTAGCAGATACGATCTATCAACTACTTGGTGGATTGCGTTCAGGTATGGGGTATTGTGGAACACCGAACATTGAGGACTTAAAAAACAATGCACAGTTTATTAAAATAACAGGGGCAGGACTAAGAGAAAGTCATCCACATGATGTACAGATTACGAAAGAAGCTCCGAATTATTCACTTTAAATATGATATAAAATTAGCCTAAAAAATAGAGAAAAATGAATCCACCATAAATTACCGTTATATTCTTATAGACAGGGCATTGTACCTGTCTTTTTTTGTGTATATCCATATGATACAATAAAAAAGATGTAGAAAAATGTCTATGGGGGAAGTGACACATTTGAAACCGTTAGTACTAAAAAAAATTGGAATTTATTTATGTTTATCCTTAATGTTAAATCTCTTTGTAATGTCTATGTTTTCAGCAAATCAAAGTTATGCAGCTGAGAGCACTCAACCACCATTAAATATTAATGCAAAATCAACCATTTTAATTGAAGCAAGTACAGGGCAAGTTTTATATCAAAATGAGTTTGCAAATGAACCTTTGCCTCCTGCAAGTATGGCAAAAATGATGACAGAATACTTAGTATTAGAAAGTATTAAAGAAGGTAGAATTCAGTGGGATGATTCAGTAACCATTTCTTCAAAAGCTGATGCAATCCCAGGATCAGGTGCATTATTAGCACAAGGACATACTTATACAGTTGAAGATTTATTTCGATACATGGCCATTTATTCTGGGAATGACGGAGCAGTAGCATTAGCTGAATTTGTTGCAGGATCAGAAGAGAATTTTGTGAATATGATGAATCAGAAAGCAAAAGAAATGGATATGTCAGACACAGCATTTTTTGCGAATGCAACAGGTCTACCCAATGAGGAATTAAAAGAATTAGCTCCTACAACGGGCAAAACTATCATATCCGCGGCGGATTTAGCCAAATTAGCAAGAAGAATTGTGTTAGATTTTCCAGAAACGTTAGAAGTTTCGAGTACTCCAACAGCATATTTAAGAAAAGGGGATAACAGTACACGCCAATTTGAAAATTGGAATTGGATGCTTGAAGGTTGGAAATCTTATAATAATAACTTTAGCAGTATTGCTTATGAAGGGTTAGACGGTTTAAAAACAGGTTCTACGACAGAGGCTGGATTTTGTTTTACAGCGACGGCTGAACGTGACGGTATTCGATTAATTAGTGTTGTCATGAATACTGAATCAAAGCCAGCCCGTTTTGAAGAAACAAGAAAGCTAATGGATTATGGTTTCAATAATTTTGAAATTAAAACGGTAGTTGCAGCAAAAAGTGAATTAGATGATATTAAAACAGTTCCTGTTAAAAAAGGGATTGAATTGGAAGTTGCGATTCAAACTGAATCCGGTTTGGAGTTAGTTGTTGAAAAAGGTGAATCCTTGGAAAATATTCAATTTGAAACCACAATACTACCTGAAGAAGATTTGATTGCACCTATTCAACAAGGTGATGTAGTAGGGACATTAAAAGTAAAATATGATAAATTATCTGAACCTGTTGAAGGTACGATTAACCTAATAGCTGCAGAAGATGTTGAGAAAGCAAGCTGGTTTAGACTTTTATTAAGAGCAATTAAAGACTTTTTTGCAGATATTTTTGAAGGAATTAAAGGAATTTTTTAAACATTAAACTAATTTAAATAAGTTGTTTTGTTGTATAATGAGGAGGCTTAAGGTAAAATTATTTTTTAGGGATTTATGTTAATTTTATTATTTATATACATTGGGAGGAAAGAATATGGAAACAGGTACATCACGTGTTAAAAGAGGTATGGCAGACATGCAAAAGGGTGGCGTCATTATGGACGTTATGAATGCAGAGCAAGCAAAAATCGCGGAAGCTGCTGGAGCATCAGCAGTTATGGCATTAGAACGAGTACCATCTGATATTCGTGCAGCTGGTGGAGTAGCTAGAATGGCGGATCCAACAGTGATGGAGGAAGTCATGAAGGTCGTTTCTATTCCAGTTATGGCAAAATCTCGTATTGGACATTTTGTTGAAGCAAAAATGTTAGAAGCAATGGGAGTAGATTATATCGATGAAAGTGAAGTACTGACTCCTGCTGATGAAGTATTCCATACTCAAAAAGATGAATTCACAGTACCATTCGTTTGTGGAGCAAGAGATTTAGGAGAAGCGCTAAGACGTATTGGAGAAGGTGCATCCATGATTCGTACAAAGGGTGAACCGGGAACAGGAAATATTGTTGAAGCCGTTCGTCATATGAGAATGATGATTTCCCAAATTCGTAAAGTTAAAAACATGTCAAAAGATGAATTGATGACAGAAGCTAAAAATTTAGGTGCTCCTTATGAGCTAATCCTAGAAGTACATGAATCAGGTAAACTTCCTGTTGTTAATTTTGCTGCAGGTGGCGTTGCAACTCCAGCTGATGCTGCTTTAATGATGCATCTTGGATCAGATGGTGTATTTGTAGGTTCAGGTATATTTAAATCTGATAATCCTGAGAAATTTGCAAAAGCAATTGTAGAAGCAACTACACATTATACAGATTATGACTTATTAGTAAAAGTATCTAAGAATCTTGGTACTCCTATGAAGGGGATCGAAATTTCAAAACTTGATAAATCTGAAAGAATGCAAGAGCGCGGTTGGTAATAAGGTTTATTTTTTCCATGTAAGAAAGAAGGGACAGCTGTGAAAATAGGTGTACTTGCTCTACAGGGAGCAGTGAAAGAACATTTGAAAATGATTGAAGATGCCGGTGCAGAAGCGATTATCATTAAATCAGCCGATCAATGCGATGAGATTGATGGGATCATCATTCCAGGTGGAGAGAGCACAACAATTGGTCGTTTAATGAAATTATATGGTTTTATTGAGAAGTTAAATGAGTTTTCTAAACAGAGGAAACCCATTTTTGGTACATGTGCCGGTATGATTTTACTTGCTAAAGAAGTTGTGGGGAAAAGTGAGAATCATATAGGTTTAATGGATATGAAGGTAGCTAGAAATGCATTTGGACGTCAAAGGGAAAGCTTTGAAGCTGACTTACCAATTACAGGTCTTGAATCACCCCTTAGAGCGGTATTTATTCGTGCTCCTTTAATTGAAGAAGTAGGATCAGAGGTTGAAGTGCTTTCTGAATATAACGGAAAAATTGTAGCTGCTAGACAGGGTCACCTATTAGCTGCTTCCTTCCATCCAGAACTTACGAATGATTGTCGTTTGCATAGCTATTTTATTAATATGGTGAAACAATTTTCCTTAGTGAAGTAACTGCCATTTGCGGAAGGAAGGATTTTTTTGTTAGATATTAAACGATTTAGAAATGATTTTGAAACAGTGGAGACTGCATTAAAACATCGTGGTCATCCATTGAATGACATAGCTAGTTTTACGGAGTTAGATATCAAACGCAGAGAATTGCTTCAGCAAGCTGAACAGTTGAAAAACCAACGCAATGTTGTTTCACAAGATGTTGCAAAAAAGAAAAAAGCCGGAGAAAATGCCGACGATCTCATCAAAGAAATGAGAGAGGTTTCTGATCAAATTAAAACGTTAGATGAAGAGTTAAGAGGAATCGAATCTCAACTAGAGCAACTCTTATTAACGTTACCCAATATTTTACATGCTTCCGTTCCAGTTGGTAAGGATGAGGATGATAATGTAGAGATTCGTAGATGGGGAGATGTTCCAACATTTGATTTTGAACCACAAGCTCATTGGGATATTGCAACCAATCTTGATATTGTAAACTTTGAAGCAGGTGCTAAAGTATCTGGTTCTAGATTTTTATTTTATAAAGGTTTAGGTGCTCGTTTAGAACGTGCTTTAATCAACTTTATGATGGATTTACACTGTACTGAGCATGGGTATGAAGAAATGTTACCTCCAATGGTTGTGAATCGTGACAGCATGGTTGGTTCTGGTCAATTACCCAAGTTTGAAGAAGATGCATTTAAGCTAGAAAATGATGAATACTTTCTGACTCCTACCGCTGAAGTACCTGTAGTGAACTTCTATAGAGAAGAGATTTTATCAGCAGATGATCTTCCTAAAAATTATGTAGCCTATAGTGCTTGTTTTAGATCTGAGGCTGGCTCAGCAGGTAGAGACACAAGAGGTTTAATTCGTTTACATCAATTTAATAAGGTTGAATTATTAAAGTTTGTTAAACCAGAGGATTCTTATGATGAGCTTGAAAAGCTAACAGAGAACGCAGAGAAGGTTTTACAGCTTCTTAAATTGCCATATCGTATTTTATCGTTATGTACAGGAGATATTGGTTTTACAGCGGCTAAAACTTACGATTTAGAAGTATGGTTGCCACAAAGTAAAATGTACCGTGAAATTTCTTCATGTAGTAACTGTGAAGATTATCAAGCCAGAAGAGCAGGTATTCGCTTTCGCAGGGATCATAAATCCAAACCAGAATTTGTTCATACATTAAATGGATCTGGTTTAGCGATCGGTAGAACAGTTGCTGCCATATTAGAGAATTATCAGCAAGCAGACGGTACTGTAAAGATTCCAGAAGTACTTCAACCATATATGAATCATGTAAGAGAAATTTCTATTAAATAAGACTTGCATTGAATAAAAGATCTGTGTTACAATACTTCTTGTGACGCAAGGAGAGGTGGTCGAGCGGCTTAAGGCACTGGTCTTGAAAACCAGCGAAGGGGGGACTCTTCCGTGGGTTCAAATCCCACCCTCTCCGCCATATAAATCACAAACATCAAGTATCTAATCGATGCTTGTTTTTTTTTGCTTTTTTTGAATAAATGATCCTCCGTTATCGCAAATTAATGAAGCGGAGGTGTAAACATGGATAATGAAGCACTAACGATCAATTCAGAACAGCTTTTACAAAATTGGCAAAGTACATTACCGACAATATTAAATAAAACAGATTCAGTGGATATTAGTTTAGATAATGCAAATTCTAATGCTTTAAACATTCATATTTCAACAGCAGGACATGCGATGTATACGTTTGATTTCCGATGTGCATACGAGGACGAAAGAAAAGTGGATGTTTCTTTAATTGATGTTGAACAAAATAATAAAGCGATTGATGAGCATAATGAAGTGATTCAAACGTTGGCAGAAGATTATGTAAGACATATCCATGAATGTGCTCAGACTTTACAATCTAAGTAGTTTATTGCGATTTTATGATCGAACTATTACTTTTACTTGTATAAAGGAGGATTTAAATGTCTAATGAACGTTTAACACCAGAGAATCCCCACCAATACACAGAGCGTAAATTAGAACAGGTACAGGATGCAAAAGGTGAGGCGTTATCTGGTTCAAAAAAAGCAAAAAACAAAAATCATTCCAGAGCCAATCACGGAGAAGGGTTTGGAGGAGTGTAATTAACAGAAAAACCTATGGATTTTTTCATAGGTTTTTTTACACTTTAAGAATATAATAAATATTTAAAACAGAGAGTTTTCTATGTTAATCAATTATAATATTTATTTACCACCAAATAACATCAAAATACACACATTTATTGGAAAATGTGATAAAATCAAGTCTAACATTCACTAAAGAAGGTGAGCAGTGATGACTGATAAAAACGTGTTAGTTGTTGATGATGAAATAGAGTTAAGAAATTTAATACAAATGTATTTAGACACTTCAAGTTTTGAAACCTTTCATGCTTCAAATGGAAAAGAAGCTTTTTTCATTCTCGAAACAGAACGTATTGATATTATAATTCTTGATGTCATGATGCCTGAAATGGATGGATTTACATTTTGTAAGAAAGTACGTGAAAAGTCTAACATCCCCATTATATTTTTAACAGCAAGAGGAGAGGAATGGGATCGTGTTCACGGTTTGAAATTAGGTGCTGATGATTACATTGTAAAACCATTTAGTCCAGGTGAATTAGTTGCTCGTATTGATGCAGTGTTACGTCGATTTAATCATGATAAACAGACTGAAGAAAAACTATTCCAACAATTCGGTTTAATACATATTGATGAGAAAGGTCGTAAAGTACGAATACATGGTGAGCCAATTCCATTAACTTTAAAGGAATTTGATTTACTCCTATTTCTTTGTAAAAATAGAGGACAAGCTCTAAGTCGTGAGCAATTGTTAGATAGTGTATGGGGCTTTGATTATATAGGTGGGGAAAGAACAGTGGATACCCATGTAAAAACGCTTAGAATCAAAATGGGAAGTTTAGGTGAATCAATTCAAACGATATGGGGAATTGGTTATAAATTAGAGGTGTAAAATGATAAAACATTTGACATTAGGACAAAAGATTTGGATTATCATTAGTCTTGCAATCATTTCAACAATTATATTTTCTTACTTATTATCAAATTACTTTTATCAAAAGTACTATGTTGAAAATTTAAGAAAAACATTAGAAGAGGAAGGTTCTAGACTTGCTACAAATTATACTGGTGGGGATATAACACCTCGATTCATGGATCAAATTCATTGGTTTAATCTCATGTTTGAACCAGAGGTCTTACTAGTTACAGATCCTCAAGAATTAGGGGTCAGATTTCCATTCGATCATGATTATGAATCTTACGTAAATGAAGCTGAAAGAGAGCAATTATTAAATGGAGAAATTGTATCCATAATAGGCTATGAATCAAAGATTGGTCATCAAATTATGGGTGTACTCGTTCCTTTATTAGATGGTAACAGGTTAAAAGGCATACTTTATTTATATAGTCCCTTAGCAAAAGTAACGGAAATGATAAGTGATATTACGAGTATTTGGATTACTTTTGCAATTTTATATATATTGTTCTTAATCATAATAGGAAGAATTGTTATTACAAAATTAACTAGACCACTTCAGAAACTAGAGAATGCGACTTTTCACATGTCGCAAGGAAACTATCTAGAGCGTGTTAAAGTCACTACAAATGATGAAATAGGCAAGCTTGGACATGCATTTAACAATATGGCGATTGCTATAGCAGAGGAGGATGATCGAAAAAAGGACTTCCTTGCAAATGTTTCTCATGAACTTCGTACGCCTCTTAGTTATGTAAAAGGTTACAGTGAGGCTATAATTGATCGTGTTGTTAAATCAAGTGAGGACGAACAAAAATATATAAAGCTGATTCATCGTGAAGCGTCACGTATGCAACGTCTTGTACAGGATTTACTCGATCTATCGAAGTTAGAGAAAAATGCGTATCCTTTATCAAAGCAACCTCTTGTATTTGCCCAATTGATTGAAGAATCTATTGCGATATATGAGCCAATATTGTTAGAAAAAGAAATTACACTTAATACTTCTATAGACCCAGAAATTATTATTGATGCAGATGAAGATCGAATCGAACAAATTATTCATAATATTATGGACAACGCAGTGAATTATACACTGAGCGGTGGGAAAATTTCTGTTGAATTACATCAACAGGGTAATAATCAATGCGAGCTTGTTATAACAGATACAGGAATAGGAATAAGTGAAGAACACTTGAGTCATTTAGGAGAACGTTTTTATCGCATTAATAAAGCACGAACAAGAAAAGATGGCGGGACGGGTTTAGGAATAGCGATCGTAAAACAAATTGTAGCTGCCCATGAGGGGAGTATTTCATTTGCAAGTAAAGAGGGGAAAGGAACTCAAGTTCATATTACGCTGCCGATTATGGAGAATTAAGAATATCTGAGTTGTACTTGTCTAGTGAACTACACACCACTTAACACCTTTGGTGTTTGAAGTGGGTTCTTCTTGGGAACTAGATACTTTTATTAGCTATCTATATTTACCAAGCTATAAGGGTAGTCCCTACCCCTAAAGAAAATACCAATTACATGGCTAGTTTTAGTAGGTTGATACGAAAATAAGGGATTACGTGAAAAAGTTTATATGCCTAAAATTGCACACCATTTGTTGAAATAGAGAAAAACTGATAATCATTCATTCCACATTATAATTTCAAAATCTTCGGGTGTAGGCTCTTCTTCTGTGTAGGCAATCCAATACATATATTGTTTGGAAAAATAATCAGCAAATTCTCTTATGTACGTTACTGCTTTAGCAGGTTCTCCTAAGACTTTAACTACTTTTACATTCGTATCTTCTTCTGGAGATATAGCATTTGGTAAAAGTATTGTTACAGATGAACCTTGATCCCTTCCAAATATCAAAGCACTCACTTCCCCAAAACCTATTGACAGGGTACGGTCATCTGGACCTGCTATCCATTCTAATTTTCCATTACTATTCTTTAAAATAACTAAATCAGGATTATGATTGTCACTATATTCATGTTTATTTTTAAAAATAACGTAAATAAAATTATCTTTAATGTCATAATCAATAATTTCTTCATTGTTTAATCCGTTTTCTGACATAACTTTGGTGATTTGTTCTTCTAATGATATACTTTCTGTGACATTCGTTTCCTGAACTTCATTCGAACACCCAAACAATATAAAAGTTAGCATAAACACGATACATATTTTTTTCAAGTTATCACCTCTCTATTATATATATTCATTATAAATCATATATCCATGTAATATCGGCAGAGGTTTATAATTTTTTTTAAAGACGTGATGGTAAAAATTGCAGATTCTATGAAATGGTTAATAAAGCCTGAAAGAATACAACACTTTTACAAGTTTGATCTTTCACAATCTAGCGTAATTGTAGAAGAAGATAGACAATAGAATGATCAAACTTTTTTATAAAAATTAAATAGTCGATCTCAAATTTAGAATCCATTTTGATCAAGCTTTTTTTCAAAATGGATTCTTTTTGCTAGCCATAGAATGTGGGTTTGCGTGAGGTTTTTGATCAAACTTTATTCAAAACCAACAATAATAAATTAGACCACACATATTAGATATATCTAATATGTGTGGTCCTTTTAATTTCAACTGCTTCACTCACCTAACCTAAATATAACTATTGGAGTGGGTTTTCCTATTCGGGGGGATCTCTCCTTTCATATAAAATTTTCTTACTTTCATCACAAACATCCCATACTTCTATCACATTTGTTCATTATCATGTTAAACAAGCTAATCATCAAGTAATTGTTTCTGAAACAAATTTATTTATAGGAGAGAGGAATTAATCATGTTAATGTTTAAAAAAGATACTAGTTTAAGGATTTGTGCGATCTATTTATTCCTTTTGATCACAATGAGCTTATTCGCTGCTACAGAGGTAAATGCAGAAGAATATGTGGAGGTAGATTATGGTACCTATCAGGTATATTTGCCTGAAGCAACAGCAGCAATAGAAACTACTCATAATAAAGATTTGAGTGGTACTAGTAGTAATAAGGATTTGAGTGATAGTAGTAGTAATGATGGTTACGTAGCACCTCATCTTGAAGTTCCTGCTCTTGAAGCAGATCAAGCATTTCCATTTGATACGTATGAAAATAGAACTATTTTCCAAGGAATAGACCCAGTGGAATATGTACCGGTTAATTTTGATATATTTACAGGAAACAATGATCATTACTATAATTCTGATTATTATGAAAATCTCTCAGGAGAATCAATAAGCGTTTTAAATACCGCATTAAATGAATATGATCCTGATATTGATACGTTCAAAGCTATTTATAATCCAGCTACACAGCAATTTATATATGAATTTCCACCAATGGATGATACTCCAGAACAGCTTACACTTTTACTAGATAAAAATTCATACTTTGCTCAGAATCTCACATTAGATGTTGAGGAATGGTGGGAGTTAGCTAGAGAAGGATATCAAGCAACAGGAGGACCAGCACATGTTAGCTTCGATAGATCTTATGGTTTATCTACGGCAGAGCAAGAACAAGCGGTTCTTACCCATGGATTCGGAGTGGAGACTGGCGTAGAATATAGATCTTCAGTTACTGAAGTAGGAGTAGAAACAGGGTGGACAGCGAGTCTTACCTTGAGTTACAATTATTCAGATTCACGATCATATGCATTTACTAGAACAGTGCAATCTAATACATCAGAGAATTTCACAGCTGATTTTGGATCGAGTTCAGGAGAAAATTCATATAAATGGGCTGTATATAATTTAGTCACACAAACAAAAGTGAATTATTCAAATGCACCTAATTTCAGCGAACTTTCTATTGCTTTTCTTCTTTTAGATGATTATGGACTTAGACCTGATATGAACTCTTATATTGTAAAAATGACGAATCAAACGTACGCTACGATGGAAGTACCTATTTTTCCAGTAGATGCATCATTAGAAGCACCTCAAAATTTAAAAGCTAAATCAGATTTTCGAAACTTAACAACAACACTTTCTTGGGATCAAGTGACAGATCCGAATGTGGAAGGTTTTCTAGTCTATAAAAATGATAGTATTGCTGGAGTTATCTTTGATCCATCAGGAACAAGTTGGATTGATGCGAATATAGAGCCTGAAAAAGCTAATATGTATTGGGTAAGATCATTTCGTAATGATAATGTATTTGATACAAGAATATTTTATAAAACGGTGTCACTCCCTAGTAATACAGTTACCGAAACGGTGTCTTTAACAGCCGCATCTTTTAGAAATATGGCAATTGGTTGTTCTATCCCTATTAATTTGTCAAATCAGCAAATTCCTGCTGGGGAAAGAAATTATTATAATATATATCTTGGAGACCCAGCTGCGGGTGGGGAATTGATGGGTCAGTTTGAAGGGGAAAGTAATTCTATAAACTTATCTCCTGAGTTATATGACTTATTAATGGAAAATTCAAATGAAGATTTCTATATTGTGCAAATAGTGCTTTACAATGGTAAATCAATTGTAGGACCAGCTACTAGTATTCCTAATAATTTTACAGTAACAGATACTGCATTTTTGTATTCAAGCACAGGATTCAACGGGGATTGTATTACAGTAAGTAAGGATCAACGATTAAGTTTAAGTGATTATAATTTTGATAACGAGTTATCTTCAATGTTAGTTCAAGGGGATGTACTTGTCCAACTTTTTCCTGACATAAACTATGGAGGGTATGCGCAAACGATTTTCACAGAGGATGACGGATATGCTTATGTTCGTGATTTTAATGATAAGATTATAGGAGCGGATACTGTATCTTCTGTAAAGGTAACAGGCCAGGAAGATGGTGCCTATATATTTTCTGGATCAGATTATACAGGTGAGTACGCACTGATCCAAAATGTAAAGTATGGTGAGTATATTGAAACTATAAGAAGTTTGAACTTACCATCATCAGGTATAGCAAACGACGATATATCATCAGTGAAAGTGAATGGTCCATATGCAGTAGTCCTATATAAGGATGCTAACTATGGAGGTTCAAACACAGTAATTAAAGAGGATTGGGGAAGTTTAGGCAGCGTTGGTGACAACCAAGCTTCATCATTAAAACTTATAAGTGGTGAAGGTGTCCATTTTTTCAGAGGCTTTAATTATTCAGGTGATCATAAAGTTTACAAGAACTGGAATTGTGGCAATATTACAATTTGTGATGGTGGATTCCCTAATGATAGATTATCATCCGTGTTAACTATTGGAAACTATGGTGTTGCATTATATCAGCACACCAATTATGAAGGTAGATTTCAAGCCATTAGACACAGAGATCCTAACTTGGGGAGTGGTACTGGAAATGTAGGGGATAATGTAACTTCATCGTTTAAAGTTTTTGGAAAAGGTGTTTATTTAATGAATGATACTAATTACGTTCCGAATGGCGGATACAAGAAAATAACATCGCCTGGAGAATATAGATCAACAGATATAATTGACTTTCAAGAAAATACACTAAGTTCAATATTTGTTGTCGGTTATAAAGCAACAGTGTACGAAGATCCTAATTTTGGCGGAAATAGTGAAGAGTTTATTGATGAAGTCGGTGGAACTCGCTACCTTCCAGATTTTAGCACCACTAGCATTGGAAATAATGCTGTAAGTTCTATCATAGTTGAAGATTTGTAATATAAGAAACTAATAAGAGGAGCAGTTTCAACTAGTGAAATGTTTATACATTCACACAGTGGACTGCTCCTCTTCATATTGGACCATTACAGTGTTATACAATTAGATTCATCCCACTCTTGGATTTTTCCATTCGGGTGATATGTAAATCTTACATTTCATCAGAAAAATAAGACAACAATCAAGTACCTCTCCTTTTATATCAAAACTTCTTACTTTCAACACAAATATCCCATACTTTTATCACATTTGTTAATTATCATGTAAAGACAATATTAAACCTTGTTATATATAAGATTTCATTAACATAAACAAAATTTCTAAGCCAAGACAAGGTTTCATTGTAATTATTATAAATTGGAGGGCGATTATGAAAATTACAACAAAAACATTCACGGCTTCAGCTTTAGCTTTTACACTTGCGACAGGTGCTTTCTTGCCGAATTATTCATTTGCAGCTGAAACAGCAACAGTTGCTGAAGTAAATACAAATGACGTTATACTTGCACCTGTAAATATGCAACAAGCAATAAAAAGTATTGCAACTAGTAAATTGATTATGGATGCATATAAAACATCTATATCAACTCAAGAATCGGTCCGATTGGACATTCTTCCTGATCTGCCTAGCTATCAACAAATAGCCAGAGAACATGCTAGTGATTATGTTAATAATCTAAGTAGCTTATTAATTGAAAGAAATCTTGATGTTAGTGCTTTTGCTACTGATTTTATTAATTATTATGATGTACTGATGGATACGTTAGATAGAGTGGATGCCGGGGACGATCAAGCAAGTCAAGATTTTCTGTCATTATTAAATATTATACAAAGAGAGATTCAACAATATCGAGATGATACTAACGATACGATGTATTCATTTCAGACATACAAAGATGATTTGCAGGATGACCATTTTAATTTCCAATATGCTGCTACAACAACGCTAAATAATTTGGAATTAGAGGATGAGAGGATCGAAATCATAATAGATCAGCTTAATGATTTAGGTGCTGAAATTAAAGAGGAAAATAGCGTGTTAACAGCAGAATATATAGAGGCTGGAGTTGTTGGATTAGAACTATCAACCATTGCACTAGAAATAGCAGCGGAAGGAGTAGGATCCTTACTTGGTCCTGTAGGCGTTAGCATAGCAATAGGAACTATTATTTATGGTGCTGTTACTGGAAATATAGCATTAGATGAAAAACAAGAAAGAATCAGAGAGTTAAATGAGGAATATGAGAATATTTGGCTCGGGTTACAGGGAACTGAAATTCAAGCTGCGGTTTTGAATGACATCCAAATGCAATTAAATAACTTCTATGATGCAAATGATGGAATTATTACTTCTACAAGAGACTTGTATGAAGAATGGGATAGTGCATATGAAGGAATTCAAAATCTTAAGGATCAATTTGATGAAAGCAACATAAGCACGGACGAAATAAGAAATCTATTGCTTGATGCAAAAGAAAGCTGGAAAAACAGTAGAGCCCAAGCAGACTATATTAATAGCCAACTTAATTTGCAAACTTCTGTAGAAACATTAGATTTAGATTCAAAATAAGTAAGGAATTATAAAAATTTAAAAAATAAAAGGAGAGAGTTAAAATGAAAATCACAAAAAAAACCATTACTGCCACTGTATTAGCATTATCCATCGCAGGGAGTTCCATACCATATAATGTGTTTGCGGAAGAAGTGGTTCCTGTTGAGGAAACTGGGGAACAAGACTCTGCATTAGTAGATGCTACCTCCCAATTCCAAAATAGAGCGCAACAGTTAATAGCCGACAAGCTTGCACTTGATATTTATGCAAATACAATATTATCACAAGGAACCATTCAACAAGTTCAATTTACGGATAGTACTGGAACACTAATTACAGTACCAATTGATGTACATCAGGCAACAGCGAAAGAGCATGCAACGTATTGGAGGGATGATCTTGAACCCCAATTAATCGATTTAAACTTGGATATAAGATCTTATGCATCCGATTTTCAAACCTATTCAGATTTAGCTATTGATTATTTAGATGGGGTGTACTCTGACGATGGGACACCTGATATTGATGATTTCAAACTTGTAATGGATGCGATTCAGTCAGATATAAATGAAAAAATAACAAATGTTGATCATACAATTGAGCAATTGACATCATTTAGTAGTGATCTCACAAGTGACTCCACGGATTTAAAAGATGATAAATCAATCCTTGATGAATTTTTAGGAGCAAATGGAGAAGATGGTTACGCAATTGAGCAGTTGAATCAAGATATTGAAAATTATGAAAGACAGCTAGACTCCCTTAGAGATGAACAATTGACTGCGACGCTGGCTGTAGCTGGAACAGGGACTGCACTACTAATTGGAGGTGCATTAGTATTAGCAGTTGCACCTGAAGCATCTCCATGGATCATAGGAGGAATGGTTGCTGGAGGAGTGTTGACAGCGACAGCAGGTACAGCAACAGCATCCATTGTATACGGGGATCAAATAAACAACGTTAGACAACAGTATAACGCTGCAATGGATGAGTTGACTGATTTGCAAAAACAAGCCGCTGGTTTTAAAATCGCCGAACAACAAGTAACTTTAATGGTAGAAAAAATTGATAGTGCTATAGCTGCGCTTAATGATGTTAAATCAACATGGGTTACGTTAGATTATGAACTCGGTGATTTAGTTAACTCCGTTAATAAAGCCGATGATAATGTAGATAGATTGGTATTATTAGCTAAAGCAGATCTTAATAATGCAAATGATAAATGGGGAGAGGTTTATAGACAAACTGATTTACTAGCTGCATTCGGAAACGCTCAAACGATTAGTGATTTTGACGAATATCAGTTTGATGAACCGACAAATTTAACAGCTAGTATAGCTGGTGGTGATGTTACTTTAAGCTGGGATAAACCTACTTTTGCTTCTGAGATCAATGGAAATCAAATAACATATGTTATTTTACTTGATGGTCAGGTGATAGAGAGCGATGTAACCAATACAAGTATTGTATTATCAGGTATTGACGCTCCATCTGGTGAACACACGTATAAAGTACGGGCATTCGATGGTGTAGTATATTCAGATACAGCTACTATAAATATAACAAATTAAATAAATGACTATCATTTATCCTGTTAATATCCTTAAACCTAAGTGTTTGACACTGATTCATCATGAAGTGAGGAGGAGAAAAAGGGTATGATGAATAAACACTATTATAACTTATTATTGTCTCTAAAGTATGGATTACTTATTGTATGGATCATATCCATTTCGTTTATATCTGCAGAAAAAATGGCTGTAGGTGTTTTATCTCTTTTATTAGCAGTAATCTATGGATTAGTTGTTATCAATCTGATTAAGAAAAACACACTAAATCGCTCCAAAACATTGATAATCTTAGTTTTGCAAACGTTAATTACCATCATTCTCCTAACATTTGGTTTATGGTCCATTTTAACAAATTTGATCTAAATAACATATGAAGAGGTGAATATCGTGTTAAGAAAATTTACTAGTGTATTATTGGTTGCTTTGTTACTTTTTAATATGGTGTTTACAGCGACTACATTTGCAGAATCTGGGGAAGCTGGTGTTTCAATAGATCCTAAACAAATGCAAGATAACGTCAATGTTCTTTCTAATATGATGCAACAATTAGAAGAATATGCGATATCCGTATTACAAGAAGGATCTATTGATGACCCATTAGGTTCAGGATCTGAATTTTCCAACCATCAACAAGCAGCGAAAGAACATGCTGAGACTTGGTTATATGATATTAACAATCAAATGTTTGAAGTAGTTAGTGATATTGTTGATTACAGCAATGATTTTGATATCATGTATAATCAGGCAAAAGGACTCATTGATCAGTTGCCTGATGATGTTAATGCTAGTCAAGAGTTAATCACACTACTATCTGATTTAAAAGGAGAAATTTCAGAGAAACTGGTAACTGTTGATCAGGTACAACCAAAATTAACAGATTTCAACAATACATTATCAGCAGATGTTTCCCTTTTTCAAGATGATTATAATGAAGCAGAATCACAAATCAGTCACGAACAAAATCAAATTGTTTTGCTGCAGAACGATATTGATGATTTAAATGCTAAAATGGAAGAACAAACTCCTGTTACAATTTGTAACTACTTTGGTTGTACTGTAACTTGGGTAGATAAATATGATAATAATCAATTGCAACAAGAGATATCAGATGATGAGGCAAAAATAAATGATGCAAATGTGAAAATAAAGTTATTGCGTAACTTTCAAAGCCAAGTGCAAAACTTAATAGACAATATCAGTACTGTTGCGAATACTCTGACACTAATAAACATTAGAGATGCATGGGAAGCCCTTGATTATAACTTTGAACTTCTTATCAATGTATTAAATAAAACTGATGTCGAAGATCAACCTATTTTATTAAGGCCACAAATGGATCAAGCGAATTCAAGGTGGCAGGATATAGAACAAATAGCCCTTGCTCTTCAGGATAGTATAATTTACAATGATCCATTAAATATATTAGCTTTTCAATCATTAGATCAGTTTAAAACAAATGAATCCTTGATTACAGCCTCGAATGAATCATTGCATGGACAACAGGTTTGGAAAGTTGAAACCTCAGAGGGTAAATATCAAGATGAAAATGTATATTACAATATAATTGAAAATCCAAAAAAGCTAGCATATACATTTAGTATATGGCTAAAAGCAGATGATGAACATACAGTAACACTGGGATTAAGAAACAATGAACAAACAGAAGGAGGACAGCAAAGTTTTACAGTCACAACGGAATGGAAAAAATATGAAGTCACAGCTCCTTTTGAGTTAGATAGTGATCATCTAGTCGTATATCTCTATCCAACAGGTTATGATGTTGAAAATCAAGGATATGTATATGCATCTGGAGTATCATTGACAAAGAAAAAACAATTGCTCGATTCACCAAATGATTTTACAAAAGGTTATTTGAGTTATTGGTATAAAGACACGATAGTAGAAAAAACGAAAGAACTTTCACCTGTTATGACATATCCAGATACTTCAGTCAATAAAATCACGCCTACTGGTTTAAATAATAAAATCTATCAAGAGACTGAAATTGACCCCGTAGGAAAAACATATAAGTTTGGAATTTGGTTAAAAGCGGATCAGCCGCACACATCAACGATAAAAGTACAAAATGCCGACTACAGTGAATCAAAAAGCATTTCAATTAATGTAACAAAAGATTGGCAATATTTTGAGGTATCAAAAGAATTTACGAACCACAGTGATAAAGTAACGGTACTTTTATGGCCAGGTGGTTATAATTACACTACTGATTCAGTATACGCTTGGGGTGCAAGTTTAGTAGGAGAGTAATATTTACACAAAGACTTGCAACAAAAAGATGATGAGTAATTGGGAAGTCGTAAGTCTGAATAGGACACGTTCATTAGGAATAGGGTAACCATGAAAGAGGTTACCCTATTCTATTTAATATATGTAATTAAAATTATTGTGAAGCTAAATCTGAATTTTCACTCATTGTTTCTATTGATTTAAAATCATTTTGAAGCTTATCTAATGCCTCATCGTTAATAACAACATATGGACTTTGCCAACTTCCATCAAATGGTACTGTGCTAATGGAGTCACTTGATATACCATAAAAATCCTTTACAAGCATTAACATTTTTGTTTTATTCATATCTGTTTTAAAATTTTCTGTAACAATATCTAATAACTCAAAAACTTGATTGATATTTTCCCAGCTTGCTATTTTATCTAACGTTGCTTGAATGACTTCCTGTTGTCTTCTGTTCCGATCAAAATCGCTGGAATAAAAAGCTTCCCCCCGATTATCTTGACGAAATCTTGCAAAGTTAAGTGCATTTTGACCATTTAATACTTGTTGTCCTTGACTTAGATGAATACTTGTATTATCTACGGAGTCGTCATATTGCATTTCACGATCTACATAAATATTTATCCCGCCTACTGCATCTACTAAAGAAACAACCGTTTGGAAATTAACCAAAAATGAATAATCAATTTCAATGTCTAGTAAAGACTCCACTTCATCTCTTAACACAACCATTCCTGAACTTATGTATTCCTCTGGAAGTTTGACATGATTCACAGTAATTCTTTCTCCAGATAAAATGGATGGGTCTTTTTGACTATTAATATAAGTATGTTGGTATCCATCGCTAAAAGTGGAATTAATTTTAACATACTCAGGGTTGTAATCTCTATATGAAGTAAGTTTTAAAAGTTGACCATCAAATTTAACTCTTGTATCTCTTGGTATTGAAACCAGTTTCACTGATTTATTTTGTGGAATAATATGGGCAACAATAATGGAATCTGTATTTAACGTAAAGGGATCTATACGAAAATCAATTCCTATTAGAAGTGCATAGAAATCCTCTGGTTTTTCTTTTTCTTCTTCTTTATTTGACGTAGTTGTTGTAATTGTGGACTCATTTGTTGGTTCAATAATTTCATTAAATTCTGGAACAGCAATTTCAGTATCATTTAAACTTGTATTCACCCTATACAAAATACTTATAAAAACAACTAAAAAAATACTAACACCTATGAGTAGACTCTTTTTTACCATGTAAACACCTCATTAGTTATACGACAATAAGTATGAAAAAGTTGCATGATATGACAATTTATTTTTTTATTTTAAATATGATAAGAAATGTGAAACCTGGAATAAAAATATGGGTATAAATATATATTGATTTTATGGCTTATATTGTTTTATGATTAGGAAGGTTTTTATTAAAAGGGGGAGAAATTGGATGAAAAGAAAAATATTTTTAATTGCAACAACTGTATTACTTATGTTTACAGTCGTTTTAAGTGGATGCGGAGAGAAACCAGGTCCAAAGGACTTGTTAAAAGAAGCAAGTGAAAAATCATTAGAAATGAAATCCTATTCTTTTGACGGTCATATGAATTTAAGCTTAAACATACCGGATGAAGCTATGGCAGCAGCACCAGAAATGGCGATGTTTGCAGGTATGTTTCAAAATATCAATTTGAACATGACGGGAGTTTACCAACAAGATCCAATGAAAATGGAAATGGTGATGGATTTAGAAATGCCCGGAGATATGAGTTTTAATATGAGCCTACCGATGGTAATGGAAGAGGAAAGAATGTTAATTAAAATTCCTTCTATTCCATTTGTGCCTTTGCCACAAGAAGTAACAGGTAAGTTTATTGAAATTGATTATAATGAGTTAGCTGAAATGTCAGAAGGAGAAGTAGCACCATTTAATTACGGAGATCTTCAAAAACAAAATGAACTTATCATGGAAATGTCTCAAATTATGTTTAAACATTTTGATGAGGAAGAATATTTTACTTTAGTTGAAGATGCTGAGCTTCCAGAAGGTACCGACGTAAAAAAAGCAGTTGAAATTAAAATCACTGATGAGAAATTTGAAAAAGCAGTGGTAACATTTATGGACGATGCGCTTCCTGAGTTATTAGAATTGTTAGCTGATCCTAAATGGGCTGAAGTTACACAGATAGAATCAGCAGATTTAGAACAGTTCAAAGAAGAAATGGAAAATGGCAAAAGTGAAGTGATGGCATTTCTAGAAGATGAACAAAACACTTTAAAAGTGAACGATCTTACATTCTTAAATGGAATCAATGGTGACAACTACATTTCTTACCAAGGTGTAAAAATGGATGTAGATGCTATCACTGAAGGACAGACAATTAATGTTGTAGTTGATTTATCAATGGCTATGGATCAAATTAATGAAAATCCTGAATTTACAGTTGAAGTGTCCAGTGAGAATATCATTAAATTACAAGAGTTAGAGGAAATTATGAATTCTGCATATGGAGCATTTGAAGCAACTCCTGAACCAGGTGAATTCGATATAGAAGGTCTTGAAGATTTAGGTCTTACAGAAGAAGAAATCGAAGCTCTTATAGAAGAATCTACGTCTAACTAATAAAAAGAATAAATAAAAAATTCCCATTGGATGATTAAATTCAATGGGAATTTTTATACCAAGTCTAAAATATGTAAATTAATGTAATGACGAGAATAATAATTTTTATTTAATCTACATGCCAAACTATCCAAATGCAGTTCTTTCAATCACATAATGTTTGAACTTATCTTAAAGGATAAATTATCGAAATAGCCCAAGATTATAATGTTTTTATCTACTTAATCATATAAAAACTATTCGTGAATTTATATTTGTATTAAAAAACATAATCATATTCGAATAAGCAATAAAAATAATAAATGTGAAATTCTTTTTACAATTTTATGAAAAATATGGTAAAATAGACATGTATAATAGTTGGTTTATATATGGGCGGTGGGCTACAACCCTGAAAGGGGGTGAGGCCAAATGGAGATTTTCAATCTTTTGATCAGTATTGGAAGGTTAATTATCTCATTTCTTGAATTCCGCAGAAAACGGAAAAAGAGACCGCCCTCATGCCAATAGGTTGCGGTCTATTCGTTCAATATCGTTATCCTACCGCCTTGTTTAGACGGCTATTGTACTTCCAACCGCGGGTGCTGTAACACCTGCGGTTTTTTCTTTTTTCTCAACTTTCTTTATTATACTTTTTCAAGAAAAAAATGTAAATGGGTATATATCAAATATTTTGTGTTTTTTTTATGAAAATACAACCTGTTTCATTCACACAATATCATCATATGATAATAAGCTTGTATTTATTATATTATTTACATAAGCTATATGTAATAAACGTAATTACAAATTCTCCTCACGTAGTTCACTAAGATAGTAATACAAAATACATTATGATAAGATCAGAATGGTGATAAATATGAGCATACAAAATAAGGTTACAAGCATAGAAATAGAAGGTACAAAACAAATAATCATTACAATTAAACCTGAATTTAGTGCTATTGGATTACAGGAGTTTAAATCAGCAGACCCTGAGGGAAAACTTATCAAATGGTTGGATCAAGGAATAGGGCTTATTCAATTGAGTATAGGTTTTAACAGGTTGATAGAACACTTTCGTTTTCAAAAGCCGATTTATATTCAACATATTTCTCCAATACATACTGAGGTAGAGTTAACACAAACAGAAGAGGATTTACAAGTTATACTTAAACATGTGAATCAAATATCCTCTCTATTGGATAAAAATAAAAGCTTTTCTGTTCAAACACGTTTTATTGATCCTTCAATGGAACGACCTTATAAAAGGTTTGAAGTGAACAAAGTCGTTTCGACAACGGTTCAAGAAATGGGTTATACATTACATATTCAAAAACCTGAGCAGATCATTTCCATCGCATTTTATGAATCACAAGTTTATATAGGAATTTCAACAGCTGAAGCAAATTTAAGTGATTGGTCAGGAGGACAACATCGTTTTGCACAAGAAGAAGGCCAAATATCTAGAGCTGAATTTAAGTTGCTTGAAGCGATGGATGTATTTGATATTCAACTCCCTGAGAATTGTGTAGCACTTGATTTGGGAGCGGCACCAGGGGGATGGACACGGATATTATTGCAGTATAATGCTATGGTATATGCTGTAGATCCAGCTAATCTTGATCGATCTCTGAAAAATCATAAGAAAGTAAAACATTTTAAAGAAACGGCGCAAGTCTTTTTCACTCGCATTGAAAGCACTAAGTTTGATGTAGTCGTAAATGACATGAAAATGGACACCATAGAGTCTGTAGAATTAATGGGAGAAGCCAAAAAACTATTAAAATCAAATAGCTTGATGATTTTGACACTAAAATTGCCAAAAAAAAATATGAAAAAAAGGGTGGATCAAGCTATATTTACGTTAGAAAAATGGTTTGAAATTCGAGGTGTAAAACAATTATTTCATAATCGTTCTGAAGTTACTGTATATATGAAAAATAAATCATAACAATGGAGGAGGATGAGTGATGAATTATAGGAAGTTGGGTAAAACGGGACTAGATGTTTCTGAAGTAGGTTACGGAGCTTGGGGAATTAGTAATTTTATGTGGATTGGTGCAAATGATGATGACTCTCTAAAGGCATTACATAAGTCCATTGATTTAGGTTTAAACTTCATTGATACGGCATTAGGATATGGGGAAGGGCATAGTGAAAGACTAATTGGTCAAGTGGTTAGGGAAAGATCTGAGACTGTTTATGTTGCTTCTAAGATACCACCTAAAAATATGATGTGGCCATCAAGGGGAAGTGCAGAGGAAGCTTTTCCAAGTGAACACATTATCGAATGTACGGAACAAAGTTTGAAAAATTTAGGATTGGAAACGTTAGATGTTCAACAATTCCATGTATGGTCAGATGAGTGGGTGAATCAAGGGGACTGGTTGGAAGGTGTTCGTAAGCTAAAAGAACAAGGAAAGATTAAAAATTTTGGTGTATCTATCAATGACCATCAACCAGAAAATGCAATTAAGTTAATTGAGTCTGGATTAGTGGATACGATTCAAGTTATATTTAACGTTTTTGAGCAAAAACCTTTAGAGAAACTATTCCCTGCTTGTGAAAAACACAATGTTGGCGTTATTGTTCGTGTACCGCTCGACGAAGGGGGTTTAACAGGAAAAATTACACCTGAGTCTACTTTTGCAGAAGATGACTTTAGAAATAACTACTTCCAAGGAGACCGTAAACGTCAAGTATTTGAAAAAGTTCAAAACATGGCTGCAGATTTAAATGTAACGATTGAGGATATTCCTCAAATTGCGTTGCGATTTATTTTAAGTCAATCTGCCGTATCTACAATGATTCCTGGTATGCGATCGTTAAGAAATGTAGAGAAAAATTGTGTACTCTCAGAATTAGGACCATTATCAAGTGAGCAATTAAACATTTTGAAAAAGTATAAATGGGATAAAAACTTTTGGGCAAGCTAATTGATTATTAGCAAAATAAAAAACTGGTTTCCGATATAAGGAATCCAGTTTTTTAATATTTGTCGTTAATTCGTTATTGAGGGTTTGATTCATCACCTTTGTAACCTTTATCTCTTTTTAAATCTTCATGTTTGCGATCTTCATGTTTCTGATGTAACTGCTGCGCATGGAAGCTGTTGACTGGATTTTCCTCTAAATCCTCAATAACATTTTCTAAATTTTTATCTAAATTGGATTTCTGTTTTGTCACTTTAAAACCTCCACTATAAATTTTCATAGTTCTTAGTATAGAGTGGATTAGCATCATTTTTTTTATACATTATTATTTCCTCAATCGTCTAAAGAACTTTTTTAATAAATCACTGCACTCTTCTTGCAACACACCTGTAATGACTTCTGTTTGGTGATTAAAACGTTCTTCTTGCAGTAGGTTCATCAAAGTACCTACACAACCTGCTTTTGGATCGGAGGCACCATATATAACTTGTTCAACTCTGGATTGTACTATCGCACCCGCGCACATAGCACAAGGCTCTAATGTAACATAAAGGGAACAATCTAATAATCGCCAAGCTTGCAAATAATCACTTGCTTCACGAATAGCTATCATTTCAGCGTGAGCAGTGGAATCAAAGCTTGTTTCTCTTAAGTTATGTCCTCTGCCGATAATTTTATTTTTCCACACCACCACGGCTCCAATAGGGACTTCGTTTTTGGATTCAGCAATTTTTGCTTCTTTAATTGCCTCCAACATAAACTGCTGATGGTGATTTGTATTTGTTAACATGTGGATACCTCAATTCTGATAGTCTATTATGTACAATTGTTCACAGGTTGTGGATAAAGCTGTGGACAACCACTGAATAGTAGGTGAAAGATGTGAATAAAGTAATAAGTATTGTGTATATTTTATTGGAAAGCTGTGTGGAAAATCAAATATGGAATGACAATACCATTAGAATGCAATTACTTTGTAGTGTAGACTAAATCCCTAAATCTTTCCTTCCATGGAGACACAGCATCTAAAGTTTCAAACACCTCATCGAATTTATTTATGTAAAGTGTTTGTATTACTCTAGCGTATTCAATGCATCCCGAGTCTTGGATGATCTGATTTGTTTCGTCTTTTTTTACAAGAAATTCTTCTTTAGTTATCTCACCTTCATAATATTGTTTGATAATTGGAAATTCATCGTTATGTTTTAACAAATATAATACTGGTAGTGTTCTTTTTTTGTGGAGTAAATCGTTTTTTTGATCCGTAATAAGTATATCGTTCATATCATTTTCTAACTGATGGATAATACCAGCGATTGCTGCTAATTCATCTAGTATTTTTGTAAGATTTGAATCATTATTTTCTATAGATGAATAACCCATATAACAAGCCAATCTAATTAATGAGCTAGATTTTTGCTCAAGCATAAAGAAATATTCTTCTTCAGTAGATATAGTGTTTTGGATATCTAATTGTTGACCATGAATAGATTGAATAATAAGGTCGTTTACTTTACTAACTGACAAAGCTGTAGGTTTGCCCTCAAATATTTTATTTAGTTCTCCAATTGCCCTCAACACGATTGTTAATACGGTATTAAACATGTAATCCTTAGGATGCTGCATCCATGGTTTAGTTAAATGATCCTGATCTTGAATGTCATCTAAAATATCAGAGGCTAAAAATATCAATTCTGTAATAGCAGCCACTTTATAAATATGATCAGACTTTCCACCAAACATTCTGTGACTATATAAGGTCAGCTTTGACCAGTGCATATCATATTTAGTTTGTTCATTTATGAATGATAATACTAATTCTTTTAATTCTGATACGTGATCGTATTGAGAAATCATTTCGCTCATTTCTTTATGTACTTTTGTTAACATGAATCAGTACTATCCCCCTACGTTAATTGTTCTTTGTTTTCATTTGAACGAATTTTTCTATCGCTTGTACTTTTGTTTTTACATTTAATTTTCCATATATTTTTTTTAAATAATTATCTACAGAACGTTTACTGAGATGGATTTCATCTGCAACTTGTTCATGCGTAGCCCCTTTAACTATAAGGGTCATAATTTTAATCTCATCATCATTTAATTTACTTTCAATAGGATTATGATTTATACTCATCATCCTCATTTGATGGTACATAGAAATGGGCAACATCGTATGCCCGTCTAAAATACAATTAACCATATTCATAATTGTGGTTTCACTGGATTCTTTAGAGATAATTCCACATACTTTTAATTCAATTAATTTATTAGTGAGATCCGTAATGTCGATTCCAGAGAAAATGATGATTAATGTATTTGGAAATTTTTCTCTAATTTGTTCAGCAATTTCAACACCTGTCATATCAGGGAGTCGGTAATCTAAAAAGACAATTTCTGGTTGATGTAATGCCATCAGTTCTAAACATTGTTTACCATTATAAGCCATGTCAATGACTTGAATGAATTCATTTTTTTCTAGTAAATTTTTTGTAGCTTTTGCAACTAAAGGATGGTCATCTACGATTAAAACATTTTTTTTATTTGTATTCATGCTGATTTCTCCTCCTTATTTGGCAGGGTAATCCAGAATTTAGCCCCTTTACCGATACTAGATTCAACCTTAAATTGACCATTTAAATATAAAACACGACTTTTTATTTGTTCCATTCCCATTCCTGATTTAAGTGTGTCTTGTTCTTTATTTATTTGTTCATTAAATCCGATTCCGTTATCTTCAAATTGAAGTTGTATTTCATGATTCATAATCTGAAGTGATATATTTACTTTTGTAGCTTGTGCATGTTTTTTTGTATTTGTAATCATTTCTTGAATCATTCGAAAGATATGACTTTTAGTATCGCTATTTCTTTTTTCAATTTGGTATTCATCCCCTATACTAAACTCAATTTCAAATGTATTCATCTCCGATTCTTGTTGAATTAGTTTTCTAATAGCATGAATTAGACCAGCTTCTTGCAGTAAATAAGGGTGCAGCTCAAAACAACTTTGCCGCAAATTGACGTTAATAATTTCTACGTAACTAACTATGTTTTTAATTTCATTGGCATGTTTATGATTTATATCGTTCGTTTCTATTAATGCATTTAATCTTCTTTTTAAGAAAAATAAATCTTGCATCGTAGTATCATGAAGATCAGTTGCAATTCGTACACGTTCTTTTTCTTGCAATTCAAACATAAATTTACGAAACCATAAAAATTCATTTGCTGTTTTTTCATCAGGAATCTGTACGGCTAACTGTTCTAGCTTCATCGTTAGTTTACGTATCAAATAGAGATTTTCTAAATTAACGGCCAAGTAAGTTATGATTAAGTTTATCCATTGGCTTTCTTCCATCCCAATCACTGTATTTGTTTTTTTCTTTGTTAGAACTAAGTAACTTGTGTATTCCTCGTGGTCAGTAATTTCAAAACATATGTAGTCATGGTTTACTTCACTAGTTTCTATCATTTTTGTTGCTTTGTTTAAATCGATATCTCCCTCGCTTATGGTTTCAATTGAATCATTATATTTAAATATAATAGCCCCACCAAATACATTCATTGTTTTAACAATATCCACGAGTGTAATATCTTTTAATTCATGAAAACTAGATATAGATCTAAGATTTTGTGATATTTTTTTAAGTGCATTATTTAAATAATATCTCTTAGGAAAAATAATTCGTTGAAATTTAGTAGTAAGGTATTCAAAAGAATATAGTAGTAATGATAATATAAAAGTAGTAATGATAAAACTGACTATGTAATGTGAATTTAAAAGGCTATTAGTGTAGGTAAGTTCGTTAGAAAATACTATAATTCCGCTAGGAATGATTGAAATAATAATTGTAAATAAAAAACGTCTGAATATAATTTCAATATCGTAGAGTTTTTTCGATATAAGTAAATAAGCAAAAGATAGGGGGAATAACAAGCCGAACCAACAAGTGTAAATCGAACTTATCCATTCTTTACCTGATAATAAATCTGGCAAAAATGAGAAGATACTGAATGGAAAAGTAGATATTAGAAGAGAAATCCAGATAGTTTTTATTAGGGTAGAAACATATTTTTCTTTTTTTCGATATTTTAAGTAGAGTATTGTTAGATTAAGAAAAATGATTAAAACACTAAATAAAAAATATAACATTATTATGTTTCGAATAATACTAAACATTTCATAAATATTTGAAAGAGGTAAATAAAACATAATTTGTGGAAAAATTGTAATGATAATAAAATAATATAGATATATGTGTATTTTTCTGATAGGAAGTATAGTATCTGCTTTTTCTTTAAATAAAATATATAAAAAATGAAGAAATAATATAGGTATAAGTCCTACGGTTGTTAAATTAAATATTATCCCTAAAGTATCTCCACGAGTCGATGCTCCTAAGCTGGTAAAAATAATTGCTATTGTTACGAAAATTAATGATAACAATCTTGCTGCTTTTGAATTATATACATTTTTATATAAAATATAAGCTACTAAATAACAAAAAAATACACTGATAAAAGAAATAATATCAAATCTTGAAAGATGGTAATAGTCAGTAGGTATTACTTCAAACTTTACTCCATCTCTTATAATTAATATACTTTCAAATTGTTCAACAGTCCTCCACTTTTGAATCGTATAATAGTTATTAGAGTCACTATTATTGACTTTATGGATGATATCTCCGACTTCTAATCCAAAATTATTACCTATTGAATTTATTTGTTCTACATACCATGTGTTTTCTAATGATTTATTTATAATAATAGAACTATTAGGGAAATTAAGAGTTATGTAAAAAAACCAAATTTGAGATATTAAAACAAAGATAATGAGTGTTTTTTTAGATAGTTTTTTTAACATTATTGAGCCTCCTAGATAAATATTATTTCAGTTATGTGGAAATATGAAATATATCATTATTCATTAAAATTATGTTGATAGTTAATTCCTTGGAATAAGGTATAATAGAATCTATACATAGAAAGTGAAGTGATTATTTTGTATATTAATTGGTCACCAGAATTACACATTATAATTAATAAATTAAAGAAATGTGAAACCCAACAACTAGAAGTTATAATTGATAGTTTGCATTTACCTAATAAAGAGAAAAATTCCATAATAGAAATATTTATGAAGGGAGATAAAAAAGTGAATAATTTTTGGCCAACATAGTTTATTTATTAATGTATTTTCTATAGATTAGGTATTTTGATGGAAAATCTAACTCCATTTCCCATGGTAGATATTATTTTTAAATGGCCATTTACATCACTTGCTCGATATCTAATCTGCTCCAAACCCATTCCTTTTAATTTACTTAAATTGCTTTTTGAAGGGTTATAGTCAAAACCGACCCCATCGTCTTCATATATTAAAGTGAGTAGTTGATCTAGTCCTTTAATCTCCAGATATACATTTGATGCCTCTGCATGTTTCTTTGTATTATTAATAAGCTCTTGAATAATACGAAAAATATGTTGTTTTACTTCTATTTTACTACTTTCTATAATATCAGCATTCTTAGTTATAAACTTAATAATGAAAGTATTCATTGCTTTTTCTTGATCTACTAATTGCTCAATTGCATTAATTAAACCTGTTTCTTTAATTAAGTAAGGATTGAGTTCAAAAAAGTTTTGTCTTAAACCTATATTTATCATGTCTACAAAATTAATAATATTTTTCAGTTCTTGATTCAATTCTTTTGAAGTATTTTTTTCGACTAATATAGATATTTTTCTCCTTAATAGTAATAAATCCTGCAAGGTTGAATCATGTAAATCAATAGAAATATGAAATCTCTCTTTTTCTTGTAGTTCAAAAGCATATTTTCTAATAAAATATATATTTTCTAAACTAACTTTCATATAGGAAATAATAAGATTCATCCACTGTGTTTCTTCTAATCCTAATATTGAGTTGTTTTTTTTCTTTGTAAGTATCATATAACTTGTATATTCTTGATGTAGATTTATTTGAAATATAGAATATTCAGGAGATTCTTCATTTAAAGCTGAATCTAATAATTTTTCCACTTCGTTAATATTAATATTACCTACATGAATGGTTTCAGTTTTATCCTTATATTTTAATATAATAACTCCTCCATGTACTTGAAACAGATCGATAATATCTGTTAAGATTTGCTCTTTTAAATCACGAAAGTTTGTAATAGAAGCAAGTTTTTCAAGAATATGATCCAATGATTTTTGATAACCACGACGATGTGGAAATATAGTATTTTCTAATTTTAAAAGGATAAACTTTATTGAAAACAATGATAAAAATAAGGTGATTAAAGTACAAATAAAAGCTATTACTACATATTGAATTGTAATTCTTAGGTCGAATATAATTGATATGAAAAACACGATCAAAATACTAGGTACAATAGAAAAAGCTAGTGTGAATATTATTCTTCTTATAACAACATCAATATCTAAAATTTGTTTTGAAAGAATTAGATAAGCAAATGTTGTGGGAAAGAAAAAGAAAAAGAAGACTGTATAAAATGGATTAACCCAATATACTCCAAATAGTAAGTCAGGTAAAAATGAAAGCAAACTAAATGGGGCCGAAGTAATAAATAAACAAAACCAAATGATTTTAATTAATGTAGAGGTATAAGTCTCTTCTTTACGATATTTAAAGTAAATGGTTAACAAATATATAAAGTTTATTAGTAAGCCTAATAAAAAAAATATCATTGCAAAGTTCCTTGTTATTATATAGAAGTAGTATGTATATGGAGTGTAAAAAAAATCTAATAATTGAAAGAGAAAAACTAATATTATAACAAGATATAAATATTTAAAAATTTTTGTGGGTGTTTGTTGTACTTCAGTTTTTTCTTTAATTAGTACAAATAGGAACTGTAAAAATAATATAGGAATAGTCATTGTGCTAGAAACAAGTACTATTTTTGCAAGTATATCTGCCCTTATAGAAGCATTGACTGCAATAAATGTCAGACCACTGGTAAAAAATATAAATGACAAGAATCTTGTCGATTTTAATTGGGGCATTTTTATCATTAGTAGAATAGCTTGAAAATAACAAAAAATCCCACATATTAAAGGTACTAAGCCATAAAGAGCAGAGCTAGAGATTTGACTGGCTTTAACTTCAAAAACACGATCATTTCTTGATAATAACAAATGATCAAATTGTCTTACAATTTTCCACTTTTGAATAGAATAGTGTTCACTAGCCTCCTCATGATTTACTTGTAAGACTTTATCCCCAATCTTAATACCATTTAAAGATTCTATATTTTTAATCCTTACATTTGTAATGATCCATTGATTATTATCATTTTTTTCTACTTCAATTCCAGTATAAGGATATTTAATGGTCAGAAAAACGAACCAACATTGAATGGCAATAAATATTGTAATTAATATTGTGATTAATATCTTTTTATTCAACTGGATAGTCCCCATTTCTGTTCCTCTTCCATTGGAAACGTCATATGAATTTGAACACCGTTACCTACATTGGACTTTATTTTTAATTTACCATTTAAATCTATGACACGGTATCGAATTTGATCTAAACCTGATTCAGGTCGTTTAGTAGAATCTTTTGATCTCTGTTTAACATCTAAACCAATTCCATCATCTTCATAAATCAATCGAAGAATTTGTTCTTTTGTTTTAAAAGTAATATTTACTTTAGCAGCTTGAGCATGTTTTATGGTGTTATTAAGAAGTTCTTGTATAATGCGGAATAGTTGACGTTTTTCTTCTATATTATAATTTTCTATCTCCTTGATTTCTATGAAGTTAATTTCTAGATCATGGGTTAAATGAAGTTGATCAATAAGTTTATGAACGGCTTGATTTAACCCCATATCCTGAATAGTATACGGATACAATTCAAAACACCCTTGTCTTAAACTCAAGTTGATGATATCTATATAATCTAAAAGGTTAGCTATTTCTTTTTTATCTTCAGTATTTGTGTTTTCATTACCAACTACTGCCCCTAACCTTCGTTTTAAAAAGAATAAATCCTGCATTGTAGAATCGTGTAGGTCTGTAGCAATTCGAAATCTTTCTTTTTCTTGTAATTCAAAGCGTAATTTGCGTAAATAATAAGTATTCTCCAAACATATTTTTAAGTAGGAACATATTAGAAACAACCATTGTTTTTCCTCTAGCCCTAATACAGTATTATTTGTTTTTTTGGTTAAAACTAAATAACTTGTATATTCGTTATGTCGATTTATTTCATAACTAGTATAGAAGGGATGTTCATCTAAATTTTTTGGAGTTTTTAATAAGTTTTTAATTTCTTTTACATCAATTGTCCCTTCACTGATTGATTCGTAATTATTTTTATAAATTAAAATAAGAGCGGCGCCATGTACTTTATACAATTGAATAATCTCGGGTAATATGATGGATTTAAATTCGTGAAAGTTAGTGATTGTACCTAACTTTTCAACAATACGATTTAATCTCATTTTTAAAGTATGTTTTTTGGGATAAATCCATTTTTCAAATTTATTTGTAATATAACTTGTTAAAGCTAAGGTCAGAAATAAAATAAAAGAAGTTGAAGTGAGAGCTAAGGCCAGTTGATGAGTAGACAAATCAGGTTTGAATAAATACATAACTATTGTAATAATGAAAGTACTGGGAAGAAGTGAAAAACAAATAATAAATAATATTCTACGTGTAATGACATTTAGATCGTATACTTGTTTGGTAATAATTAAATAGGAAAATGAAAAAGGAAAAAAAAGAATAAACCAAGTCGTATAAATTGGTTCAATGATGGCTTTTCCTGTAATTATAAACGGAAGATAAGAAAAAATACTAAGGGGTGCAAATGATAAAAATAATGATACCCATATTGATTTAATTAAAGTAGAAGCATATGTTTTCTCTTTTCGATGAATAAAGTAAAGTTTTGTCAATATTATAAAAATAGATAACAAACCAAACAAAACATAACACATCACGAAAAATCCAATGATGTCGTACATGAAATATATTACAGATGAATCAGTAAAAAAAATAAGTTGTGGGAATATAGAGATGAAAATAAAAAATATTAAAAATTTATTATATTTTGTAGATAAGATTATATTTGTTTTCTCTTTCAAAAAAACCGACAAAAAATTAATAAATAATATTGGTAGGCACATAACTAACGTATAAACAAATATCAATCCAATTGCATCCCCACGACTAGAAGCACCTGTGCTAATAAATGCCATAGCAATAACCATAAGAAGATAGGACAAGTATTTTGCAGATTCATAATGGAATGTATACTTGTAAAGTAGAAAGATTAATAGAAAACAAGGAAATAAACTAATAAGAGGTAATATGTCATAAGTTGATAAACTTAGGAATGTATGATTAAGCACCTCCAATGTTTCACCATCACGTAACACTAAAATTTGTTTAAATTGCTCCAATCCGTGGAATTTATAAATAGAAAAATGATCGTTGACATTTTTGTGATCCACCTCCACGATGATATCTCCTACTTTTAATCCTATATCAACATTTTCACTTTCAAATCTCTCAATTACCCACTCATTCTGTTCTGTTTTTTCTAAAATAACACCTGTGAAAGGATAACTAAAAGTAATATAAATAAACCAAGCTTGCGTTATGAAGATTAAACTTATTAGTAATATGACGATGAGCTTTTTCGGCATGTAATAAACCTCCATAACGATATAAAATATTCATTGTAATATATTTTTAAAAATTTAATAGACTTTAATAATAAACTAAATAGTCAATCTACTGGTAGATGTTGTAATCATATTATATTGGATATACGAGTTAATGAAAGTTAATAACGCAAAGTTTGCATTTTAATGAAACAAGTTTACGCTGAATTTTCGTCCTACTTTACTTATAATTACCATTAACAGGAATTAATTTGAAGCACATACAAACCGTTATTAATTTTTATTTCTTTGAAGGAGGAATACAAGACAATGCATAACTTAAGTGATCTACGTTTAATTGAATGTTTCTTAGAGGCTAAGGAATTCAATTTAGATCAGAATTTTATTTGCCTTCTGTATGAAGAAATAAAAAGAAGAAATATCAATATTCATGATGAGGTGTGCGTTTAAATTTAATTTTTGAAAGTTCTACCAGCAAGGATGTATCTCCCATAGATGGAGATGGAGCGACTGAGGGAATCGCTTCATCTTCTATTTTTTTGTCTTTTTATATGTTTTGGCATATTGTTAAGTTTTATGGGCTGTGTAAAGATGACAATACACTTTGACTACTATATAATAGTGGAAGTGATTTTGTGGGTTGTTTATAAATTGAATGGAGTTGACATAGATGGCTTTAAAAGCAGGAATTGTTGGATTACCTAACGTTGGTAAATCGACACTATTTAACGCAATTACGCAAGCAGGTGCGGAATCAGCGAATTACCCTTTTTGTACGATCGATCCAAACGTAGGTGTGGTGGAAGTACCTGATGAAAGGTTATTCAAATTAACAGAGCTTGTTAACCCGAAAAAGGTGGTTCCAACTGCATTTGAATTTGTAGATATAGCGGGACTAGTAAAAGGAGCAAGTAAAGGTGAAGGTTTAGGAAATAAATTTCTTGCCAACATCCGTGAAGTAGATGCGATTGTACATGTTGTTCGTTGTTTTCAAGACGAAAATATCACTCATGTATCTGGAACGATTGATCCAATCAGTGATATCGAAACGATCAATTTGGAATTGATTTTAGCAGACATTGAATCTGTGGAAAGAAAAATCGATCGCTCACGTAAAAATATGAAAGGTGGGAATAAGCAGTACGCAGCTGAAGTAGAATGTTTAGAGAAAGTAAAAGCTGTGTTATATGAGGATAAACCCGCCAGAAGTATAGAATTAACGGATGATGAGAAATTATTGATTCGTGACCTTCATTTATTAACAATGAAACCTGTATTGTTTGCAACAAACGTAGGTGAAGATGAAGTAGGTCAAGAAGATAATGAATTTGTAATCAAAGTGAAAGAACTGGCTGAACAAGAAGGTGCTGAAGTAGTAGTGATCAGTGCGAAGGTTGAATCTGAGATTGCTGAGCTTGAAGGCGAAGACAGAGAGATGTTCTTAGAAGAGCTTGGGATTACGGAATCAGGGTTAGATCGTTTAATTAAAGCAGCGTATCGATTACTTGGGTTAGAAACTTATTTCACAGCAGGTGAACAAGAGGTAAGAGCTTGGACCATTCGTCAAGGGACAAAAGCGCCTCAAGCAGCGGGTGTTATTCATACGGATTTCGAGAGAGGTTTTATTCGTGCCGAGGTTGTTGCTTATCATGATTTAGTAGCTTGTGGTTCCATGGGAGCTGCTCGTGAAAAAGGCTTGTTAGGATTAGAAGGTAAAGAGTACGTTGTCAAAGATGGCGATATTATGCATTTTAGGTTTAATGTGTAAGTTGACATCATGAACCCAATTTAATAAAATTTTTAGAATAAATAGAAAAATGGTTGCTTTACATTATTAATGTTAAAGTGAATAGATATTTAATACGCTAAAAAGGGGTGGACATTTATGCTAGATCGACTCCAGTCTTTGGCTGATCGCTATGAGAAACTAAGTGAATTATTATGTGATCCAGACGTAGCCAATGATGCGAAAAGATTAAGAGAATTGTCTAAAGAACAATCTGATTTACAAGAAGTGTATGAAGCATACACAGAATATAAATCTGTAATAGAACAATATGAAGAAGCCAAGTCCATGCTCAATGAAAAACTAGATGATGAAATGCGTGATTTAGTTAAAATGGAGCTTGATGAATCTTCAACTAGAAAAACAGAACTAGAGGAAAAGATTCAAATTCTTTTACTTCCTAAAGATCCTAACGATGATAAAAATGTTATTGTAGAAATTCGTGGAGCAGCAGGTGGCGATGAAGCTGCGTTATTTGCAGGAGATCTTTATCGGATGTACTCAAGATATGCTGATTTACAAGGATGGAAAACAGAAATACTTGAAGCCAATGTCAACGATTTAGGTGGATTTAAAGAAATTATTTTTATGGTAAAAGGAAAAGGCGCATATAGCAAACTGAAGTTTGAAAGTGGTGCGCACCGTGTTCAAAGAGTACCAACGACTGAATCTGGTGGACGTATTCATACTTCTACAGCAACAGTAGGTGTGCTGCCTGAAGCGGAAGATGTTGAAATAGATATTAAGGACAATGATATTCGAGTGGATACATTTTGTTCAAGTGGAGCAGGTGGACAGTCCGTAAATACAACTAAATCTGCTGTGCGTGTTACACATGTGCCTACTGGCATCGTGGCAACCTGTCAGGATGGTAAATCACAAAACTCTAATAAAGAAATGGCTTTGAAAGTATTAAGAGCAAGAATTTCAGATAAAATCCAACAAGAAGAGCAAGCGAAATATGCAGATGAGCGTAAAAGCAAAGTTGGAACAGGTGATCGAAGTGAAAGAATTCGCACTTATAATTTCCCTCAAAGTCGTGTAACAGATCATCGTATTGGTTTAACTTTGCATAAGTTGGATCAAGTTTTATCAGGTGAAATAGAAGAGGTTGTTGCTGCTCTTACTGTAGAAGCACAAGCGGAATTAATGGAAAATGAGGAAGGTTAATATGAGTCAACAAATGTCCGTTAGAGAAGCCTTTTTAGAGGCTTCTTCTTTTTTAAAGGAAACAGATAGTAAAAATACGCAAGAACCTTCACAGGTTTGCAGATGGATGTTAGAAGCATTGTTAGAATGGAAACATAATGACTTTTATTTGCGTTGGCACGAACCTTTCCCAATAGACAAAAAACAGAAGTGGAAGGACATGTTGAATAGAAAGGCAGAGGGCGAACCTGTTCAATATATTACAGGAAGCCAAGAGTTTTATGGACTAGACTTTAAGGTTACCCAATCGGTGTTAATTCCAAGACCAGAAACGGAAATTCTAGTTGAAAAATTGATGCAAGAATGTAGACAATTATGGCCAGATAGTGAACCTGTTATAGCAGATATTGGTACAGGTAGCGGTATAATTCCCATCACTTTAGCTGTACACAATCCTTCGTGGAAATTGGTAGCTGTCGACATATCAGATCAGGCGATTGAGGTTGCAAAACAAAATGCCATAAAACACAATGTCATGGATCAGATAGAATTTGTACATGGTGACTTGCTGCGTCCGCTTATTGAAAATAAAAGAAAGATTGATGTTCTTATCTCTAATCCTCCATACATTCCTTCACAGGATATGAAAGAATTACAAATAGAAGTAAAGGATTATGAACCCTCAAATGCATTGGATGGAGGCGGAGATGGACTGTATTTCTACGAAAAAATGATTAGACAGTTAAGTGATTTGTCTGTATATCCAAAAATCATCGGATTTGAGGTTGGACAAGGACAAGCAAATCAAGTAGCAGAATGGTTACAGTCATTGGATCAATGGAATGAAGTTTATATCGTAAATGATTTAGCGGGTATAGGGAGGCATGTGGTAGCAAGCGGACCTTATTAAAAAAACAAAGAACGCAGAAAAGAGTATTATTCTCTATACCGCGTCCGTAAAATGTAATCAACTCAAAGATAAGCTTATTCCCCACTAGATTAATGGTTTGAATTTCATGATTGCAAAGCATAATCTGCTGATTTTATCGCGTGAATTTTAGTCGTATCAAACACTGGAACGTTTATATCATCTTCATTTATTAACATAGTGATCTCAGTACATCCAAGAATGATTCCTTCTGCACCGTTATTTATAAGTTTCTTAATAATATCTAAGTATTGTTTTTTGGAGTTTTCATCGACTTTTCCTAAACAAAGTTCATTGTAAATCGTATCATGAACTATTTTTCTATCCGTTTCATCTGGAACGATAACTTCTAAGTCATAATTAGATAGTCTGTTTTTATAAAAATCATGCTCCATTGTAAAATTTGTAGCTAATAATCCTACTTTTTTTATACCTGCCGATTTAATCTGATTACCTGTTAAGTCCGCAATATGCAATAAAGGTATTGAAATGGAATCCTGAACTTCAGGTGCCATTTTGTGCATCGTATTCGTACAGATGACTAGGAAATCAGCGCCACCTCTTTCTAATTGTTTAGCTGCATCGATAAGTTCCGTTGTTGCCTCTTCCCACTTTCCTTCATATTGCAAATCTTTAAAAACTTGAAAATCTACAGAACACATCATACTTTTTGCAGAATGAAGACCACCTAGTTTTTCTTTTACTCTTTCGTTAATTAGTTTGTAATAAATTGCAGATGATTCCCAACTCAAACCACCAAGTAACCCTATCGTTTTCATCCATTTTCCTCCTCTAATGAAATTGTTGATTCAAAATAAAAAATTGTAAGATTTACTCATCATGTTCTTGGAGTTCCATTAATTTATAAACATTTTGTAAAGGTCCTATCCAGTTTTGTTTCATAATGTTGGATGCTTTTTCCCTATCATGTTCAAGAAAGGCATCAATAAGTAATCTGTGTTCATTGATTGAATCTTCCTTTGACACGATATCTTGTCTTAAAAATAAATACTTCAATCGGCGAACATGAAGGTCCAGGATAGAACAAAAATGAGTAATGTATGAGTTATCAGCTAGATCAATAATAAAATTATGAAATTGTTCATCTGTTTCCATCGCTTTATATGGTTCTTTTAATTGAATGGCTAATTCAAACTGATGATTGATTTCTTTTAGTTCTTCAATTTTTTCAACCGATATGGATTCTGCTATTTCTTCTGCTGCTAATGCATGTAAAGTAGCTAAAGGGGGATATATTTTTTTAACATCCTCTTTTGTGATTGTTGTTACTTTAGTTTCTTTCCCAGGACGCATTTCAATGAGTCCTTGTGTTTCAAGCAATAATAAGGCTTCTCTTACAGGCGTTCGGCTAATACCTAATGCTTCAGAAATTTCAGCATCGTATATTTTTTCACCGGGTTCCAGTGTACCCTCTATGATCCATCTCTGAATTTGATTAAGCGCTCTTTCTTTAGCTGTGATCCGTGATGGAGAAGCAAAATTCTTTGGTATTGGCATCGAACTAACACTTCCTTTTTCGCTGTTATATGCAATATATCGCATATATATATTTATGTCAACGCATCAATTTATTCATAATTGATTGAATCGATAGATTCATAGATTCATAGGTTTAACTCTGTCTTTCAATGGACAAACTAAGTGATAGATCATATACAAAGGGAGCGAAGTTCTAATGTTAAAACCCTCCAAATGGAAATCATATATTTATCTTAGTTTTGTCCTTATTATGTTATTTATGAATTGGGAGTATCAACAGGCTCATGCAACTTTAATTGAAAACACAATTCCAGAGGAGTCCATTCGACTAAGAATTTTAGCGAATTCAGATTCACCTCGGGATCAGTGGATTAAAGGGGAGATTCGTAATGAAATTGTAAACTATATGAATGATTGGGTGATTAAACCCAACCAAATTACGGATGCAAGAGAAATGGTTTTGTCCCATATGAATCAAATAGAAGCACTTGTAGGGAAGGTATTAAAAGAAAACGGATTTGGAGAATCATATTCTGTTGAGTTAGGACAATTTGATTTTCCTACGAAAATGTATGGTAATAAAGTGTACCCTGCTGGAGATTATGAAGCGTTACGAGTCATTATAGGTGAAGGACAAGGTCAGAATTGGTGGTGTGTTCTTTTTCCACCTTTATGTTTTGTTGATGTAACAACTGGGGAAGCCATACCACAAGAAGATGTAAATAAAAATCAGGATGAAGTGGAAATAAGCAGTTCGTCAGAAACAAAAGAACAACCTGAGGCTCGGTTTTTTCTTTGGGATTTAATTGTAAGTATTACAAACTCTATTAAAGAGGTATTTGCTTAAATGGCAACATACAAAGTATAATTCTATATTATATTTACTTAATAAGAGGACATTATAAAGCATGGAAACAATTTATTGGAAATTAAATAAGGAAATAAAAGAAAAAGAAGCTGCTTCCGTTATTCAAGAAGCTGCATCAGAAATTAAAAAGGGAAATATCATTGCTTTCCCAACTGAAACGGTATACGGATTAGGAGCGGATGCTACGTCTACTGAAGCCGTTAGCAATATATTCCAAGCTAAAGGCAGACCCTCTGATAATCCATTAATCGTGCACATCTCAAATAAAAAACAATTACGAGATTTAGTGGCTTCTGTTAGTGACAAGGCAGAACAGATTATGGATCGTTTTTGGCCTGGACCTTTAACAGTTATATTCCCACTAAAAAAGGATGCTAAGCTTTCAAATAAAGTAACTGCTGGATTAGACACAGTTGCCATTAGAATGCCAGATCACCCTATCGCTTTGAAATTAATTGAAGAAGCAAATTGTCCCATTGCAGCACCTAGTGCGAATCGCTCAGGTAAACCAAGTCCAACTGAAGCAAAACATGTGAAAGAGGATCTAGATGGACGTATTAACGGGCTTATTGATGGAGGTGCAACAGGTGTTGGTATAGAATCTACTGTGATACAAATGAACGAAGACCATATTTATATTTTACGGCCAGGAAGTATTACAAAATCGCAGTTGCAAGACATTACTCCTTCTGTTGAGTTTTCATATGAAAAAGAGAATTCAGAGAAATCTCCGATTCATGAACAAATACCCCGCTCACCAGGTATTAAATATAAACATTATGCTCCAAATGGGTCATTAACCATTGTAAAAGGAGAAAATAAACAAAAAGTGAAGCAAACCATTCAGTCAGCAATTGATGAAGCGACAGAGCGTGGTGAAAAAACAGGTATACTCACTTTTATAGAAAGTGAAAGAGACTATGATGCAGATCTGGTTCTAACTTACGGTAGTCGAAGCCGAATAGATGAAACTGCACATGATTTGTACGCAGCATTAAGAATGTTTGATAAAAATAAAGTAACAACTATATTTGCTGAAGCTTGCTCTGAAGAAGGGATGGGGCTAGCTGTCATGAATCGTTTGATGAAAGCATCTGGAAATCAGGTGGTACAAGTATAGCATGTTTCACTTCATGTCCGCATATTGTTATAGAGGTTGTTCAAAAAGTCCCCTTTTGATCACGAAGTAGTTCTAATGAGAGATTTCGACATCGAATATTGCACTCACATTTGAAGTCCGGTGCTCATGTAACCAATTACTACACTCCGCTCCGGCTTCTGCATGTTCGCACAATCTTCTCGGTGCTCAAAAATAAACTTTTTGAACACTCACTTGAAAATAGTGGACATGGGGGAGATAACATGACAGCCGTTTCAGTTGAATTAGGCCAATTTATAACGATCTTAATTATGGCAATTGCATTAGGAATGGATGCTTTTTCATTAGGCGTAGGAATCGGAATGAGGGGAATACGGCTATTAGATATTTTTAAAATTAGTATTATAGTTGGCTCTTTTCACATCATGATGCCGCTTATGGGAATGTTTACTGGTAAATATGTGAGTACGATTTTAGGTGATGTGGCATTAATTGCGGGTGGGACTTTACTTGTATTATTAGGCTTACATATGTTATATAGTTCTATAAGGGGAGAGAAGGTTCAGGCTTTTGATCACAGTACATTGTGGGGACTATTGATATTTTCATTAAGCGTGAGTATTGATTCATTTTCAGTAGGAATTTCCCTTGGATTATTCTCCTCAGATATTATACTAACGGTATTATTATTTGGTATATTTGGAGGGACACTCTCTATATTAGGATTATTATTAGGAAGATCCATCTCCTTAAGCTTAGGTGAATATGGTGAGGCTATAGGGGGTATTATTTTGTTAGTATTTGGAATTAAGTTTTTAATATAATACTTTGAACAGACTAGGAGGACGATTTTCTTTTATGAAACATATTTTATTTGTTTGTACTGGAAATACTTGTCGAAGCCCCATGGCAGAAGGTATTTTTGCTGGATTAGTTCAGAGAGAAGGATTGGATATAGAAATTCGTTCGGCTGGAGTTCTTGCTATGGACAATTACACCATTTCTGAAAATGCTGCAAAAATATTAGAGGATAAGGGTTTATCAAATGATATTATCTCTAATAAAGTAACAGATGAATGGGTGAATTGGGCAGATTATATTTTTGCAATGACGATGAATCATAAACGCCATATCATAGAATACTACCCACAAGCAGCGGAAAAAACGTTTACTTTAAAAGAGTATGTTGAAGATAGTGTAGAAGTGATGGACCGTATTGTAGAAAGAGAAAAGTTAATAGCTGATTTACAGATGAAATTATCTCTAGGTCAAGAAATACCAAATCATTTAAAACAACAATTACTGGAATTGGAGTCAAACTTACCTAACTATGATATTGCGGATCCCTATGGAGGGTCGATTGTTGATTATAAAATGGTTGCAGAGGAAATTGAAGAGTACTTGAATAAACTTTTAATCAAATTAAAAACGGATTAAATAAGGCACGGTTATTTCGTAAAATGGGATTCAATCAAAAGAAATTTAGGCTCCATTATGTTGCATTATACGGTTGTAATTGTCAAATAATTACGCTATGATAACATTATACGTGAAGAATTCGGTGTAACTGGCGGCAAAGTGGAAATCACCACAATGGAGCATCGAGTAATACGGCCGGTCGCCTGGGCAGGAGCATAGACATATTTATGTCTGCTGCTCTTTTTTTGCACTTTGGGATCATACACCCTATCATTCACGAACTTTTGTTAAAGGAGAACGATCATAATGAAAATAGCAATTGGTGCCGATCATGGTGGATACCATCTCAAAAATGATATTAAAAATTTTATCATCAAGCTTGGTCATGAAGTGATAGATGTAGGTTGTGATTGTTCTGATTCAGTTGATTATCCAGACTACGCAATTCCCGTTTGTGAGAAGGTATTGAACGGTGAAGCAAACAAAGGGATCTTAGTATGTGGAACGGGTATTGGAATGTCCATTGCAGCGAATAAATATCCAGGTATTCGTTGCGCGTTAGTTCATGATACGTTTTCTGCGAAAGCAACAAGGGAACATAACGATACTAATGTGCTCGCTATGGGAGAAAGAGTTATTGGTCCTGGATTAGCCTTAGATATTGTGAAAATATGGATTGAAACAGAATTTTCAAATGAAGAAAGACATGTGAATCGAATTCAAAAAATGAATGTAATAGAAAAGGGATCCACTATACATCCTTAATGATTAGGGTGCGTGAAAACTTAAAATAAGAAACTCATCAACTATGGTGGTGAAAATCTTGATGAATAAACTAGAGAAAATGAGTAAACAGGTTGAAGAAATAACTAGGCAGCTCATTACAGCAGGGCACATCAGACCTCAGCAAATTATTGTGATAGGAACAAGTACCAGTGAGGTATTAGGTCAGCACATCGGAACGTCAGGTGCTGAAATGGTAGCTTCGGAAATCTATAAAGGTATCAAAGCTGTTCAAGAGGAATTTGGTTTTTATGCTACCTTTCAATGCTGTGAACATTTAAATCGAGCACTTGTTGTTGAAAGGGAAGTTTTACAACAGTATAATCTTGAAGAGGTTTCCGTTATTCCTGTCGCTAAAGCTGGTGGATCGATGGCCACTTTCGCTTATCAACATTTTGAAAATCCTGTACTAGTTGAAGAAATCAAAGCACATGCAGGGATAGATATTGGAGAAACTTTGATTGGGATGCATTTGAAACAAGTAGCAGTTCCTTTACGACCCAATATTCGTGAAATTGGAAAAGCTCGTGTAAATATGGCGATCACTCGTCCAAAATTAATTGGCGGACAAAGAGCCGTATATGAAATAAATAACAACACTAATCGTTGTAAATAAAATTTTAAGGGGATGTTATGAGGATGGAAAATTTACGTGGTCAAGATCCAGAGGTATTAAAAGCTTTAAATTTAGAATTGCGTAGGCAACGAGATAATATAGAGCTAATTGCTTCAGAAAACATTGTCACTCCAGCAGTTATGGAAGCAATGGGTACAGTATTGACCAATAAATATGCTGAAGGATATCCAAGTAAACGTTATTATGGTGGTTGCGAGCATGTTGATATCGTTGAAGATATTGCTAGAGACCGCGCTAAACAAATTTTTGGCGCTGAACATGCCAATGTTCAACCTCATTCGGGTGCCCAGGCCAATATGGCGGTTTACTTAGCAGCTTTAAAACCTGGTGATACAGTGCTTGGTATGAATCTAGCACATGGGGGCCATTTGACACACGGAAGTCCAGTGAATGCTTCAGGAATTTTATATAATTTTGTAGCTTATGGTGTGCGTGAAGATAATTTTATGATTGATTATGATGAAGTACGTAAATTAGCATTTAAACATAGACCAAGAATGATCGTTGCAGGTGCAAGTGCATATCCTAGAATCATTGATTTTGAAATATTAGGTAAAATTGCAAACGAAGTTGGCGCGTTAATGATGGTGGATATGGCGCATATTGCAGGATTAGTAGCCGCAGGACTACATCCAAATCCAGTACCTCATTCTCATTTTGTAACAACAACTACACATAAAACTTTAAGAGGACCAAGAGGTGGCCTGATTCTTTGTAAAGAACCTTGGGCAAGAGCAATAGACAAAGCAGTATTTCCTGGTTCACAAGGTGGCCCATTAATGCATGTTATTGCTTCTAAGGCCGTTGCTTTTGGTGAAGCTCTTCAACCTGAATTCAAAACTTACTCTGAAAATGTTGTGAAGAACGCTGCGATCTTAGCTGAAAGTTTACAAGCAGAAGGGTTAAACATCATTTCAGGTGGGACAGATAATCATTTAATTTTAGTAGATACTCGTAATTTAGATATTACGGGTAAGGTTGCTGAGAAAGTGTTAGATGAAGTCCAAATTACAGTGAACAAAAATGCGATTCCTTTTGACCCAACAAGCCCATTTGTAACAAGTGGTATTCGTATAGGTACACCAGCTGTAACAACAAGAGGAATGGATGGGGAAGCAATGAAATCAATCGCGACAATCATGGCGATGACGTTGAAAAACCCTGAAGATGAGACAGTGTTGGAAAAAGCTCGAGGCTTAGTAAAAGAGTTAAATGCTAAGTATCCATTGTATGAAGGTTTGACTTATTAATTAAATATATTAAAGATTATGAAATAAAAGGTGTTGGTTTTTAAAAATCATCACCTTTTTATTTTATAAATTCATATAATTCAAGAGAAAATCAATCTCTAAAGAAGGATTCTACGGCATCTTAGATTGTGATTTTTTATGTTTTTTTTCTCTTAAAAATATAATTAAAATTGATTAAAGTGGCAGGTCAGTCCTTAATTGGTCTTATTAAAAAAATGAATTTAAGGCAATCTAAAAATAAAACTTGAATTATATTCAAGTTTATTGTACTATTAATATAGTGAGTAAGGGGATCGGATTCCTTTAATTAAAAATGAATAGTGAAATTGGAAGTAGTCCACTAAAAGGAGTTTTGGTTATGTCTGATAAAATCCTAAATCTTATACTTAATAAGTTAGATCCATTAGAATCAGAAACAAAAGCAATACGAAAGGAATTCAAAACAGAAACAGAGTCGATTCGAAACGAACTGCGCACAGAGATAGGAACAGTAAAGAATGATATAAGCGAAATGAGAAATGAATTTCAATCAGAATTAAAATTTATACATATTGAAATGAACGAAATGCGTTCAGACATATCGGATATAAAACAAAGTGTGTATCGTCTTGAAGAAAGCCAACTTAAAAACATTTACGCTCTACTCAAAAATAATACAACAATGAAAGTTGATTCCTGTTATAATCATATTGGCGTACTTAATAAACGTTTGTTTAAAGCAGAAAGTCAAATTGAAGAGTTATTCAAATCATACAAATAAATTTCGGTGGTGACAGTTTTGTTAAAACAAAATAAACCTTAAAACATGCTAGATGATTGAATCTAGGATGTTTTTTTATGATTGGGAAAAGATAACAAATATATGAGGTGTAACAACAAGAACAAAATGTTATAATAGTTAAGGTTTAAACAGGTATTCCTTTATCCGGTTGTTACAGTTTGGTAATTTCATCTATATATTTAGGTGAACTGTAAACTGTAAATATGGGATAAAGAAATTGATTTTTTATTTTCAGGAGGGATAGGAATTAATGGGAAAGGTATTTGTATGTGACCATCCTTTGATCCAACATAAACTAACTTATATTCGAGACAAAGAAACGAAAACGAAAGACTTCCGTCAATTAGTAGATGAAGTTGCCATGTTAATGGCTTATGAGATTACTAGAGATTTATCTCTAAAAGAAGTAGAGGTTCAAACTCCTGTTGCAACCGCAAATTGCAAAGTGATATCTGGGAGAATGCTTGGTTTGGTTCCAATACTTCGTGCTGGATTAGGGATGACAGATGGTATTTTAAAACTACACCCAACTGCGAAGGTAGGTCACGTAGGTTTATATCGTGATCCTGAATCATTACAGCCAGTTGAATATTACACTAAATTACCAACTGATGTTCAAGAAAGAGAGCTAATCGTAATTGATCCAATGCTTGCTACTGGTGGATCAGCGAACGCGGCTATACAAGTATTAAAAAACAACGATTGCAGTCAAATGAAGTTAATGTGTTTAATTGCCTCCCCAGAAGGAGTTAAAGCAGTGCAAGAAGCACATCCTGACGTAGATATCTATATTGCTGCAATTGATAGTCATCTAAATGAAAAAGGTTATATCATTCCAGGACTAGGGGATGCAGGGGATCGTTTATTTGGAACAAAGTAACGTTAAAGGATGATAGCTGAATGGATAAGTTAAAAGTACTTACGATATTCGGGGTTAGACCTGAAGCTATTAAAATGGCTCCACTTGTATTAGAGTTACAAAAACATACTGATTTAATCGACTCAAAGGTGTGTGTAACAGCGCAGCATAGAGAAATGCTTGACCAAGTGTTAGATGTATTTGGGATTCAACCAGCATATGATCTCGATGTGATGAAGGATAGACAAACGCTGAATGAGATAACAATACGTGTGCTACAAGGTCTAGAGTCAGTGCTTCAAGAAGCAAAACCAGATTTAGTTTTAGTGCATGGAGATACATTAACCACATTTTTAGCTAGTTATGCTGCTTTTTTACAACAAATCAAAGTAGGTCATGTGGAAGCGGGATTGAGAACTTGGAATAAACTGAATCCTTATCCTGAAGAAATGAATCGTCAGCTCACAGGTGTGATTGCTGACCTTCATTTTGCCCCTACAAATTGGTCAGCTAATAATTTATTTAAGGAAAATAAGTCTGATCAGAATGTGTATATTACAGGGAATACAGCGACAGATGTTTTTCAATATACTGTGAGAGAGGGTTTCTCTCATCCTGTATTATCTTGGGCTAAAGGAAAAAAATTAATATTAATGACAGCACATCGAAGAGAATCTTTAGGTGAGCCTCATCGACAGATTTTTAATGCTGTTCGAAGAATCGTGGATGAATTTGAAGATGTTGCTGTTGTTTATCCCGTTCATTTGAACCCAGCAGTAAGGGAGCCGGCTAATGAAATATTAGGCGACCATCCTAGAATTAAACTCATTGATCCGTTAGATGTTGTTGAGTTACATAATTTTTATAATCATACTCATATGATATTAACGGATTCAGGTGGGTTACAAGAGGAAGCTCCTTCCTTTGGGATTCCTGTTTTAGTATTAAGAGAAACAACGGAGCGTCCTGAAGGAGTAGAAGCAGGAACGTTGGAGTTAGTCGGAACTGCTGAAGAAGACGTTTATCAAAAAACGAAGGACTTATTAGTAGATATTGATAAATATGAAAAAATGAGTCGTACTGCAAATCCATATGGTGATGGTAAAGCATCAAAAAGAATTGTAGAGTCTATCTTGCATCATTTTGGAAAAACGCTAGAAAAACCCAAACCATTCTCAACATAAAAGTTTACAGCATACAGTTGTACTGTATAGTTTTTAAATCAAAAAAACCTTTAATATCAAGGGTTTCACCATTTTGTTCACGAAATGTTTGAATTTTACCCAATTGACAAACAATGCTTCGCTTCGTTAAAATAAATGGGGATTTAAATAGGGGAAATGTATAATGAGTAATTCAAATCCTAAAGATAATCCATGGAAAGCCGTTGCGTTGGTCAGTGCAATTGGATTAGATATGGTTATCTGTATGTTTGCCGGATATGGTCTAGGAACTCTAGCAACAAAATATTTAGACGATAATCCTATATGGATTGTTGTTGGTATAATGGTGGGATTTGTTGTAGGGGTCTTAAGCATCATGATGATCATTAAAAAGTACACGGGGGACTCGAATGAATAATTTGTCGGCCCTTACAAAAAACGCTTACAAAATAACAATATATGTTTTAGTAGCTTGTTTTGTAACGTGGGCACTGCTACCTCATTACAGAGTTTATAGTGCAGGTTTGATCTTGGGTATTTTAGTTAGCTTAATCAATGCAAGGTATTTACAGTGGAAAATTGAACTGATGTCTGAAGTTGCCATCAAGAAATTGAAACGCAGAGTAAATGACGGATTTATGACTAGAGCATCACTTTCTTTAATTGCAGTAGTCATTTCAATCAAGTTTGAACAACACATCGCGTTTTCTACAACATTAGCTGGATTGTTTTTTGTACAATCACTAACATTTATACTCGGCATTATTTCTATTAAAAACAGTAAATAATATGGATTAACAGAAGGGAGGGAAAATGACGATATGCATGAATCACCAATGATTGAATTGTTTGGAATTCCATTTGATTTATCCAACTTGATTATGATTACGATCACTTGTTTGATTGTATTCCTTATTGCTGTATTAGGAACTCGGAAATTGTCTGTCGAAAACCCAGGGAAAATGCAGAATTTTCTTGAGTGGGTGGTTGAATTCATACATAATATGATTTCCAGCACGATGGATATGAAACAGGGAAAAAGCTTCATTATGCTAGGGATCACTTTAATTATGTATATTTTTGTAGCTAACATGTTAGGTCTTCCGTTTGCTTTGTCCTTTCATTTCCACGAAGCACCGACTTTTTTCGGAATTCCAATTTCTCCAGATTTATACGCACAAGCAGCACATGCAGATGATGTATCTTTGCTTTTTTGGAAGTCACCTACAGCAAGTATGAGTGCTACGATGGGATTAGCTTTAATTATAATTGTAATGGTACATTATTTAGGGATTACTAGAAACACTAAAAATTACTTTAAACATTATATTGATCCAGTTCCAGCGTTCTTTCCGCTTCACGTAATCGAAAAAGTATCACAATTTTTAACACTTGGACTACGTTTGTTCGGTAACATTTATGCGGGTGAGGTATTGATTGGGGTTATTTTAATGACTGCCTCTGCAGGTGTGTTAGCAGGTATTGGTGGGATGATTCCATTAATTGCATGGCAGGCATTTAGTATATTTGTTGGTTCAATCCAAGCTTTTGTATTTACCATTTTAACAATGGTGTATATTTCACAAAGTATTGCCAAAGATCATTAATGAATCTAACTCAGTTATCACTGAGATGAGATTATAAATTTTAACATGAATTAAAAATAATTTATTTATTATCTAAGGAGGATTTCTCAATGAGTTTTTTAGCAGCAGCAATTGCGATTGGTTTAGGTGCACTAGGTGCAGGTATTGGTAACGGTTTAATCGTTGGACGTACAATAGAAGGGATTTCTCGTCAACCAGAACTTCGCGGAACTTTACAAACGACAATGTTTATCGGTATTGGTCTAGTTGAGGCGTTACCAGTTATCTCACTTGTATTTGCGTTATTGTTTGTTTTTGTACTAGGAGAATAATATTATTTAAGTTCGGCGCGGATGGTTCAAGCCACCACGCCTTCGTTTTGTCAGATTATAACGTATTAATCTCTGAGAAGGGAGTGACTAAAAGTTGAGTATAGATGGATCAATAGTATTTCAGATCGCAGCATTTTTCATTTTGTATTTATTGTTACACAAGTTCGCCTTTGGACCTTTGATGGGTGTTATGGAAAAGCGTAAAGAGCACGTATTAGATGAAATGCGTACGGCTGAAAGCAACCGTGTAGAAGCAGACAAACTTTTAAAAGAACAAGAGGCGTCCATGCAAGAAACTCGTCAGGAAGCTTATCAAATTATTGAGCAAGCCAAACAAACGAGTGCGAGACAAGCTGAAGAAATCGTTGAAGATGCGAAAGCAACAGCAACGAAGTTAAAAGAGGATGCGCTTAAAGATATTGAGAACGAAAGATCAAAAGCAGCTCAAACGTTGCGTGCGCAAGTAGGAGCAATGTCCATTATGATTGCTTCCAAAATTATTGAGCAAAAACTTGATGAACAATCACAACAAAAATTAGTTGACAAATACCTGAAAGAGGTAGGAGGAAAACTATGAGCACCGACACACTAGCAGGAAAAAGATACGCAAAGGCACTTTTTGAAGTTGCTCGAGAGCAAGAAGTGATTACAGAAGTTGAGAGAGAATTAAAAGCAATTGTTCATTTCATAGAAGTAGATAAGGATTTTAATAAATTTATCTCTCATCCAAACATTGGAGTGGACACAAAAAAAGAACTTCTAAGCAAAGTATTTGAAGGTAAAGTATCTGACATTGTGCTTCATACAGTTCAGCTTCTTATTGAAAGAGGAAGAGGTTCAATCTTAGCAGCGATTTATGAATATTATGTTGGGGTTGCCAATGAATTTTTAGGCCAAGCGGATGCGGTGGTATTTACACCATCTAAGTTATCTGATAATGAATTAAAAGAAGTTGAAGAACGTTTTGGGAAATTAACAGGCACACAGATCAAGGCTTCAAATAAAGTTGATCCAAGCCTTTTAGGTGGATTAAAAGTTCGCATTGGTGATCGTTTATATGATGGCAGCTTATCAGGAAAATTAGCTGCACTTGAACAAGAATTAAAACAGCAAGCAATATAGTTAGGGGTGAGGTTCATTGAGTATCAGACCTGAAGAAATCAGTACGTTGATAAAAAAACAAATTGAAAATTATAAATCTGAACTTCAAGTGGTTGATGTAGGTACTGTTATCCAAGTGGGTGATGGTATAGCTCGTGCCCACGGTCTTGAAAACGTCATGGCTGGTGAATTATTAGAATTCTCTAACGGCGTTATGGGTATGGCTCTTAACCTTGAAGAAGATAATGTGGGTATCGTAATCCTAGGGCCTTACACGGATATCCGTGAAGGAGATCAAGTAAAACGTACAGGACGTATCATGGAAGTTCCTGTAGGTGAAGCATTACTTGGACGTGTTGTGAATCCATTGGGACAACCGATTGATGGTAAAGGTCCTATTGAAACAAAAGAAACTAGAGCTATAGAATCCCCAGCACCGGGTGTTATTGATCGTAAATCAGTACATGAACCGATGCAAACGGGAATTAAAGCCATTGATTCTATGGTTCCTATCGGTCGTGGTCAGCGTGAGTTAATTATCGGTGACCGTCAAACAGGTAAAACGACGATTGCTATAGACACGATCATTAACCAAAAAGATAATGATATGATTTGTATTTACGTAGCGATTGGTCAAAAACAGTCCACTGTTGCAGGTGTTGTTGAAACACTTCGTAAAAATGGCGCTTTAGATTATACCATTGTTGTTACTGCAGGTGCGTCTGAACCAGCTCCTTTATTGTTCTTAGCACCTTACACAGGTTGTACAATGGGTGAGCACTTTATGTATCAAGGGAAACACGTATTAGTTATTTATGATGACTTAACTAAACAAGCATCAGCTTATCGTGAGTTATCCTTGTTATTAAAAAGACCTCCAGGTCGTGAAGCTTTCCCAGGGGATGTATTCTACTTACACTCTCGTTTATTAGAAAGAGCTGCGAAATTGAACGATGATCTTGGTGGAGGCTCCTTAACCGCTCTTCCATTTATCGAAACACAAGCAAGTGATGTATCAGCATACATTCCAACAAACGTAATTTCCATTACAGATGGACAGATCTTCCTAGAAGCTGATTTATTTAATGCAGGACAGCGTCCAGCGATTAACGTTGGTATATCCGTATCTCGTGTTGGTGGTGCTGCGCAAGTCAAAGCCATGAGAAAGGTTGCAGGAACTTTACGTCTAGATCTTGCACAATATAGAGAACTAGCTGCTTTCGCTCAGTTTGGTTCAGACCTTGATAAATCAACTCAAGCTCGATTGAACCGAGGAGAACGTACAGTTGAAATTTTAAAACAAGGTGTAAATAAACCATTACCAGTTGAAAAACAAGTTGTAAGCATTTTTGCAGCAGTTAAAGGTCATCTAGATGAGATTGCAGTGAAGGATATTACAAGATTTGAAGAAGAATTCCTATCCTATATGGATGCGAATCAATCAGATATTCTAAACGCGATTAAAACAACAGGTGAAATATCTAAGGATACAGAAGAAGCACTTAATAAAGCCATTGAAAGCTTTAAAAAAGGGTTTGCTACATCTGTATAATCTTTTGATAAAAATAGAGTGTTTTTTCAAATAGCCTATAAGGTGGTGAACTAAATGGCTAAAGGTATGCGCGATATAAAACGCCAAATCAGTGGGTTTCAAAATACAAAACAGATTACAAAAGCAATGGAAATGGTAGCTGCTTCAGGATTAAGGAAAGCACAAGAAAATGCTGAGGCTGCCAGACCCTATTCAGATAAAATAAAAGAAGTAATTTCAAACATTGCTTCTGCTACAAAGAATTTAAAACATCCGATGTTAGAAAACCGAGAAGTGAAAAAAACGGGTTATCTAGTGATTACTTCGGATCGTGGATTGGCAGGAGGTTACAATGCAAACCTTTTGCGCATGGTAATGAACACGATTCAAGAAAAACATAATTCCACTGATGACTATTCTATATTTGTTATCGGAAGGAAAGGTCGGGATTTTTTCAAAAGAAGAAATATGCCGATTGTATCTCAAGTAACGGGATTGCCTGATAATCCTCAGTACTTAGACATTCAAGAAATTGCTAAAGCCGCAGTGCAGAACTTTAGTGATGGTATATATGATGAGTTATATTTAGCGTATAACGAATTTATTAACCCAATTACACAGATCCCTGTAGAAAAACGTCTATTACCATTAAGTGATATTTCCGAATCTAATGGTAATACGGCTTTGTATGAATATGAGCCTTCTGCAGAAGATGTATTAGATGTATTATTACCTAAATATGCTGAGACTTTAATTTATAGTGCAGTATTAGAAGGTAAAGCTAGTGAATTTGGTGCAAGAATGACGGCAATGGGTAATGCAACGAATAATGCGACTGATTTAATCTCTGGTCTTACGCTTGTATACAACCGTGCTCGTCAAGCTGCAATTACACAAGAAATATCAGAAATTATTGCTGGAGCCAATGCTCAGGGATAGTTGAAATATATGCACTAACTTTGAAAACCTTAAGGAGGTAAAAGCATGAACAAAGGGCGCGTTTTACAGGTTACAGGTCCCGTAGTTGATATTGAATTTGAACGTGGCAACCTACCTGAAATTCTAAATGCAGTTAAAATAGAAAAAAAAGCGGAGTCCTCTGGAGAAAAGGATATTAACCTTACAGTAGAAGTATCTCTTCATCTAGGTGATAACGTAGCACGTTGTGTTGCAATGTCTTCTACAGACGGTTTAGTTCGTGGAACTGAAGCTGTTGACACAGGTAATCCGATTACTGTTCCAGTGGGCGATGCTGTATTAGGTCGAGTGTTAAATGTATTAGGTGAACCTATTGATAATGCTGGGGCAATTAAAACCAAAAATTCAAGTCCAATTCACAGACAAGCACCTGAGTTTACAGAACTATCTGTTGAAGAAGAAATTTTGGAAACAGGAATTAAAGTTATTGATTTAATAGCTCCTTACGCAAAAGGTGGAAAAATTGGATTGTTTGGTGGAGCCGGTGTTGGTAAAACGGTTACGATCCAGGAATTAATCAATAATATCGCACAGGAACACGGTGGTATCTCTGTATTCGCCGGTGTTGGTGAGCGTACGCGTGAAGGGAATGACCTTTATCACGAAATGAAAGATTCTGGCGTTCTTCCAAAAACTTCAATGGTATTTGGACAGATGAACGAACCTCCTGGTGCTCGTCAACGTGTAGCACTTACAGGATTGACAATGGCAGAGCATTACCGTGACCAAGAAGGTAAGGATGTATTGTTGTTTGTTGATAATATTTTCCGTTTCACCCAAGCAGGATCTGAGGTATCTGCATTACTTGGGCGTATGCCTTCAGCGGTAGGTTACCAACCAACATTAGCCACTGAAATGGGTCAGTTGCAAGAGCGTATAACTTCAACGAAAAAAGGTTCTGTAACTTCCATTCAAGCGATTTATGTGCCAGCGGATGATTATACAGATCCAGCACCAGCAACAACGTTTGCTCACTTGGATGCAACAACAAACTTGGAGCGTAAAATTGCTGAGTTAGGGATTTTCCCAGCAGTAGATCCTCTAGCATCAAGCTCGCGTATTCTAAATCCTGAAATTGTAGGACAAGAGCATTATGAAGTTGCTCAAGGTGTTAAACAAATTTTACAACGTTATAAAGAACTTCAAGATATCATTGCCATCTTAGGTATGGATGAGTTATCTGAAGATGATAAAGTAACAGTACAACGTGCAAGAAAGATTCAAAGATTTTTATCACAACCATTCCATGTTGCTGAGCAGTTTACAGGTATAAAAGGTATCTATGTACCAGTTAAAGAAACAGTTCGCAGCTTTAAGGAAATTTTAGATGGTAAACATGATGAATTACCAGAAGCAGCTTTCATGTATGTTGGTACAATTGAAGAAGCTGTGGAAAAAGCCAAAACTTTATAATAGGGTTGAATCAAAAATCCTAAGTTTCTAAAAATGAAACTTGTAGGAGGAAGTTATGAGTACTTTTACATTAGAAATCGTTACTCCCGAGAGAAAAGTTTATTCTCAGGACGTGAATATGATTGTTGTCACAGGTGTGGAAGGTGAGCTAGGGATTTTACCTAATCACATTCCGTTAGTTACAGCTTTAAAAGTTGCACCAATGAAAGTAAAAACCGGAAAAGATGAAGAAACCATCGCAGTACATGGTGGCTTCATGGAAGTAAGTAAAGAAAAAGTGGTTATTCTTGCTGATGTTGCAGAACGTGCAGGAGAAATTGATGTTGAACGTGCCCAAGCTGCAAAGGAACGCGCGGAAAGAAGAATGGCTGATAAAAAAGCTGATTATGATTTCCGTCGTGCAGAGATGGCATTGCAGAAAGCGATCAATCGAATCAGTTCTACTGATAAACAATTTTAAAATGTTGTAAAAACTGTCGCACATCATATGTCGGCAGTTTTTTCTATAAGATCAGAAGAATATTTTTGTGTGATATTTTATATGATTAAGCACAAAATATTCGAAAGCATCATAGTGTATAGAGAAATTCACTCTTTTATATCATAGTTGATTGTGAAAAACATCACATTTTATAGTCGTTATAAGAAAATATAATAATCAATATATTTTAAAAAAACAAGAGCAGTAATGTATTATCTATGCTTTTCAACAGATGTTTTTGTTTGAAAACACACTGTTTGTACATGATAAATAGATAACAGCTTTTGGATTGATGAATGTCCATGATCTGTAATGAAGCATTATCGATTAACAACATTAGTTTTCCTTGAAAATACATTAATTGTACAATAGACTTCGATGTAAGCTTTTGTTATAATGTTCACGACATTTATTATTGAATATAAAATTGTCCATAAGAAAAACTTATAAATTGGACTTCATTGAATGGAGGGGCATAAGTCGATGGAAACATACATCAATAACTATGTTATCGTCGCTATTTTTATTGCGCTCGGTATTTTCTTGCCTGTGGCAGCGCTTACGTTTGGTAAGTTATTAAGACCTAACAAACCAACGGAAGAGAAATACACCACATATGAGAGTGGGAATGAACCTGTTGGTGCAGGTCAAGTTCGATTCAACATTCGCTATTATTTATTTGCTTTAATGTTCGTTATCTTTGATGTTGAAACTGTCTTTTTATATCCATGGGCAGTTGCTTATGACAAACTAGGACTTTTTGCTTTAGTCGAAATGTTGATTTTCGTATCATTATTAGTTGTAGGATTAGCTTACGCTTGGAAAAAGAAGGTGTTACAATGGAACTCGATTTAGCAAAGATCTCACCAGAGGAACAAGAAGAATTACAACGTAACGTGTTTATGGGTACCTTAGAGCAGTTAAAGGCATGGGCAAGGAGTAATTCCTTATGGCCACTAACTTTTGGCTTAGCTTGTTGTGCCATTGAAATGATGGGAACAGGTGCATCTCATTACGATTTAGACCGTTTTGGAGTTATATTCCGTACCTCACCAAGACAATCAGATGTCATGATTGTATCGGGTACAGTAACTAAAAAAATGGCTCCTTTATTAAGACGTTTATATGATCAAATGCCTGAACCAAAATGGGTCATTGCAATGGGTTCATGCGCTACTGCTGGGGGTCCATACATTAAGTCCTACTCTGTAGTCAAAGGGGTAGATCAAATTGTTCCTGTAGATGTATACATCCCAGGATGCCCTCCTAATCCAGCTGCTTTAATTTATGGTATTAATAAATTACAAGAAAAGATACAATACGAAGCAAAAACGGGGAAAAGGGTGACAGAGGTATGAGTGATCAAAAACAAGTTACTGAAATGGACCCTAAAGAAGCAAAAAAGGAACTACAAGAAACTGAAACAGTAGAAGTTGTAGAACCATCACCAAATCAAGATAGATTAGATCGTTTGGTTGAGTTAATAAAAACAAATGTATCTGAAGATGCTGTGGAGGAAGCTTATATTAATGAGTTAGATAGGGACTTGCCGTGCATTGTGATTCGAAGTCCGTATTGGGTTAAAACTGCCATGTTGCTAAAAGAATCAGAAGCATTAAAACTAAATTATTTACGTAATGTAACAGGTATAGATTATGAGACATATTTTGAGGTTGTTTATTATTTACTATCGATGTCAACAGACAACCAACACGATGCTTGTATTAAAGTCAAAGCAGATAGAGAAAATCCTTCTATCCCATCAGTCACACCTGTATGGAATACGGCGAACTGGAATGAAAGAGAAATCTATGATTTGTTAGGTATTCAATTTCCGGGTCATCCTAATTTAACAAGGATCATGATGCCTGATGATTGGGAAGGGCATCCTTTAAGAAAAGACTATGAACCAATAGATCCGGAGGTGTAACAAACCAGATGATACGTACAGAAGAATTACTTTTAAATGTAGGACCACAACATCCGAGTACACATGGTGTTTTTAGAATTATCGTAAAGTTAGATGGAGAAGTTATTACTGAAGCAACACCTGTTATCGGATATTTACATAGAGGTACTGAGAAACTAGCTGAAAATTTAACATACACTCAGGTTATCCCTTATACAGATAGAATGGACTATGTTTCTGCAATGACAAACAATTACGTGTTATGTCATGCAGTTGAAACCTTGATGGATCTTGAAATCCCAGAAAGAGCAGAATTTTTGCGTTTAATTGTTATGGAGTTGCAGCGCATTGCTAGCCATTTAGTATGGTGGGGAACTTATTTATTAGACATCGGTGCTATGAGTCCATTTCTTTATGCTTTTAGAGAAAGAGAACTGATCGTAAATATGTTTAATGAATTATGTGGTGCCAGACTTACTTATTTCTATATGAGAGTAGGCGGAGTGAAATGGGATGCTCCTGAAGGATGGATTGACAAAGTTCGTGATTTCATACCATATATGAGAGAAAAGTTAGATGAATATGAGCAGTTAGTAAGTGGAAATGAAATATTTCTAGCTAGAGTTAAAGGTGTTGGGACATACGACGCGCAAACCGCAATAGAGTATGGCCTAAGTGGTGCTAATTTAAGATCAACTGGGGTAAAGTTTGATCTTCGTAAAAACCAGCCATACAGTATATATGATCGTTTTGAGTTTGATGTTCCTGTTCAAACAGAAGGGGACTGCTATGCTAGGTACTTAGTTCGATTTGAAGAAATCAAACAAAGCTTGCGTATTTTGGAACAAGCTGTAGAACAGTTTCCTGAAGATGGGAAAATTATGGCGAAGGTACCAAGAGTAATCAGACCTCCAGAAGGAGAAGTTTATACACGTATTGAATCTCCTAGAGGAGAAATTGGTTGTCATATTGTATCTAAGAAAAAACCACAACCTTATCGTTTAAAGTTTAGAAGACCTTCATTTGTAAACCTGCAAATTTTACCTAAATTACTAGTTGGTGAAACCATGACAAACTTAGTCACGATACTAGGTGGTATTGATATTGTATTAGGGGAGGTAGATGGCTAATGGATCTGCTCCAGGAACTAACATTGTCTAGTTTTAGTTGGTTTTTATTATGGTCTGCTGTTCTTCTTTTAGTTGTACTTGGTTTTGTAACCTATGCCATTTATTTTGAACGTAAAGTGATAGGTTGGATTCAATTGAGAAAAGGACCTAACCGTGTTGGACCACTGGGTTTATTTCAAACGGTTGCGGATGTATTAAAGTTGTTGATCAAAGAGGATACAATTCCGAAAAAGGCAGATCGGTTTCTTTTTATCATAGCCCCTGTCATTACGTTTGTACCAGCGTTTGTAGTGTTGGCTACGATTCCTTACACAGCAAAATTGCAATTTGCAGATTTAAATGTAGGGTTATTATACTATTTTGCTTTATCCAGTATTTCAACAATCGGGATACTACTGGGTGGGTGGGCTTCAAATAACAAATATTCATTGTTGGGCGGTATGCGTTCAGCTGCTCAGATGATTAGTTATGAAGTCCCTTTAGTCATGTCCGTAGTTGGGGTTATTCTTTTAAGTGGAAGTTTAAGCTTGAATACCATCGTAGAAGGTCAAGCTGGCGGTTTTTGGAATTGGAATATTCTTCCACAAATCGTAGGGTTTATTATATTTATTATTGCTGCGGTTTCAGAGCTAAATCGTACTCCATTTGATTTGCCTGAGGCAGAATCAGAATTAGTCGCAGGTTATCATGTAGAATACAGTGGTTTTAGATTTGCTTTTTTTATGCTAGCTGAATATGTATATGTGTATGCTATTGCAGCACTAACAACAATTTTATTCTTAGGTGGTTGGCATTCTCCACTGCCATTTCTTGATTTTATCCCAGGAATAATATGGTTTATTTTAAAATTTTCATCCATCGTTTTTTTCCTATTTTGGATTCGGGCAACGTTGCCAAGAATAAGAGTGGATCACTTAATGGCATTAGGTTGGAAGGTTTTATTACCTTTGGCTTTGGTTAATATATTTGTAACGACAATTTTTATAGAAATATTTAAATAATGCAACTTTGAAATGAGGTGAAACCGTTGAAAGGTATAGTTAAAGGAATGGGTGTTACCTTAAAAAATCTCACGAAGAAAAAAATAACTCATCAATATCCTGATGTTCCTTTACAGATGCCCGATCGTTTTCGTGGTGTGCAGCATTTTGATCCTGAAAAATGTATCGTGTGTAATCAGTGTATGAATATATGCCCAACAGATTGTATTGATCTTATAGGTAAGAAAAATCCTGACCCCGAGAAAAAAGGGAAGGTAATTGACACCTACGATATCAACTTTGAAATTTGTATTTTATGTGATTTATGTACAGAGGTCTGTCCCACAGAAGCCATTGTTATGACTAATAATTTTGAATTAGCAACTTATAGTCGGGATGATCTGTTTAAAAATATGGAATGGTTAAATGATAACAATACTAATGTCAGAAAAGAAAACAGTATTAATTTACAACCAAAATCCATCCCATCCAAGGCGAAGAAGGAGGAGAAGTAGTTATGCTGGAGAATTTTATAGATTTTTTATTGAATGGAGAAAACTTATTATTTATCATTTTTTCCATGCTCATTATTATAGGCGCAGTTTTTTTAATAAATCTCCAAAGAGTTGTCCATATGGTTATTGCTCTTGCTACTACTTTTATCAGCCTTGCAGGTTTATACGTTATGCTTGATGCGGAGTTTTTAGCCTTTGTACAAATTTTAATTTATGCAGGTGCAATGACGATATTAATGATTTTTGGAATTATGATGACGAAACATGAAAAACAAAATGATGAGCCGAAAAGACCTTTGCATAACGTATTATTGCTCGTGGGAAGCATTGGTTTTTTTGTCATTTTATATTTAGCGATTCAAGATGCAGTTTTTCCGATTCAAGAATTTACTTCTACTGAAGACAATACAAAAATGATAGGAATTGAGCTTTTTACTAAGCATGTCATTCCTTTTGAATTGGTATCTGTGTTATTAACGGTAGCTTTCATCGGAGCCATCGTTGTGGCTAAAAGGGAGGAGGATTAAACAACATGATTTCTTCTTATCTTACATTAGCTGCTGTGTTGTTTGTGATCGGCCTCTATGGTGCATTGTCAAAAAAGAATGCGGTTATCGTATTATTATGTATTGAATTGATGTTAAACGCAGTAAATCTGAATTTGATTGCTTTTGCGAAATTTGGAATAAATCCTTCCTTAAACGGGCAAATTTTTTCATTGTTTAATATCACGATTGCTGCAGCTGAAGCGGCAGTTGGTATAGCCATTTTAATTGCATTGTATCGGAATAAAGCAACGGCAAATGTTACTGAAATGAATTCATTGAAAAAATAACTAGGATATAAAGGTTGTTCAAAAAGTCCCCTTTTGCCAGCATAGGACGTGCTGGTACTACATTAGTCACATGGAAGTGACTGGTTTTAAGTAGTGATCACGAAGTATCTCGAGGAGGTCTACTCGACGTCGAATTTGACATTCACCTTTGAAGTCCGGTGCTCATGTAGAAATACTCTACACTCCGCTCCAGCTTCTGCAGGTTCATGTCACCTTCTTGGTGCTGAAAACTGAACTTTTTGAACAGGAATTAATATTAAAGGAAAGGAAGGGTACTATGGAATCGGTATTCTCTCAATTAGCTTGGCTTATACCACTCTTTCCACTGATTGCTTTTGTTATACTGATTGCAATTGGTAAGCAAGGAAATAAATGGAGTGCTTACATCAGCATTGGATTTGCACTACTCTCATTTATATTTGCATTTCTAGTTTTACTTGAACGTCTGAATGGGACCATGGATGCTTACACTTGGAATGAGTTTGATTGGCTGTCATTTGGTAATATCTCTATTCGATTAGGGTTTGAAATAAATAATTTAAACGCGATGATGTTAATCGTTGTCACCCTCGTTAGTTTATTAGTCAATTTATATTCAAAAGCATATATGAAGGATGATAATAGAATAACGGTATTTTATAGTTATATATCATTATTTACATTCTCTATGTTAGGGCTTGTTATATCTGTAAACTTACTTGAGTTGTATATTTTCTGGGAACTGGTAGGTGTTTGTTCCTTTTTACTTATTGGATTTTGGTATGAAAAAGAATCAGCTAAAGCTGCGGCGAAAAAAGCTTTTATTGTTACCAGAGTTGGGGATGTAGGGTTATTTATCGCGATCTTAATGTTATTCTGGTATATGCCAAATCATTCTCTAGATTTTACAGATATACATAATGCGTTTAGTACAAACAGCATTCCAATTGAAGCGTGGGTTATCACCACAATCGCAATTTTAATATTTGTTGGGGCAATGGGGAAATCAGGTCAATTTCCATTACATACTTGGTTGCCAGATGCGATGGAAGGTCCTACGCCAATTAGTGCTTTGATCCATGCAGCTACAATGGTTGCTGCAGGTGTGTATTTAGTAGCACGTACTTATGATATCTTCCTAGCTTCTTCCATAGCAATGGAGGTTGTAGCTTATGTAGGTGGCTTTACTGCGATATTTGCAGCAACGATTGCGATTGCTCAAAATGATTTTAAACGTATTTTGGCTTATTCTACTGTCAGCCAATTAGGATATATGATGATGGCACTTGGAATCGGAGCTTACACAGCAGGAGTTTTTCATTTATTTACACATGCATTTTTCAAAGCGCTTCTCTTCCTAGGAGCAGGTAGTGTAATACATGCATTGCATAAACAAGATATTAGAGAAATGGGCGGCATTTGGAAAACGATGAAGATTACGACAATAACTTTTGCTATCGGGGCTTTAGCATTGTCTGGTATTTTCCCGTTATCAGGTTTTTGGTCTAAGGATGCGATCTTAACAGAAGCGTATCATGACAACATTGTCTTGTTTGTCATTGGTATCACTGCAGCATTTTTCACTGCATTTTATATGACGAGATTGTTTAAGATTGCTTTTATGGGAAATAATCGTTCATCGGATGCTCCAAAAGAATCACCTATAGTGATGACGTTACCACTCATTGTTTTATGCATACTAGCTGTCATTTCAGGTTTTGTGTTTACACCATTAAGTCCTTGGTTAGGTGAATGGTTAACAGGTGATGTAGTCGAAGAACATACGAATTGGATTGTCATGATTTTATCCACCTTAGTAGCTGTCGCAGGTATTGTATCAGGTTGGATCATGTTTGGTGAAAAATCAGTTTCTCAAAACGGAAATTCAAGAAACTGGGCTTATCATTTACTAGCCAATCGATATTATATAGACGAGATATATGAATGGACCATTGTGAAACCATTACGTGTATTGGGTCTGATTCTAAATACAATTGATCGATTTATCGTGGATGGATTAGTTAAATTAACTGCCAATATTGTTTTGGAGACAGGTAGAACGAGTACTAAGGTACAGAATGGACAAGTACAAACTTATGGTTTAGTTACATTGATTGGATTTATCATTATTATCGCAGCTATGCTAGGAAGGAGGTATTTTTAAATGTTAGAAAACTTACCTTTACTCTCCTTAATCACATTTTCTCCTTTGATAGGTATATTGATTATGTTGTTTATTCCAGGTCAAAATGGGAAAGCGATTAGATGGGTTGCTATAGCTACAACGATATTAACATTGATATTGTCAGCTTTATTATATATACAGTTTGATAACACCTCTTCTGGCATGCAGTTTACAGAAGAAATGAAGTTTTTAGAAATACCATTAAATAGTGAATTAATATCACCATCTGGTACAGCAAATATTGACTATGCTTACGAATTTAATTATTTAATGGGTGTAGATGGTTTATCGTTAGCATTAGCATTTTTAACTGCTTTAGTTTGTTTAATGGCAGCACTCGCTTCTGTATATATTAAAAAAAGATGGAAGACCTTTTATATTTTGTTCTTACTTCTTGAAGTAGGTATATTGGGTGTTTTCTTTGCAAAAGATTTAATGTTATTTTTTATCTTCTTTGAAATTACTTTAATCCCGATGTTTTTCTTAATTGGGATATGGGGTTACAAGGATCGAGAGCGAGCTGCAAATAAGTTTTTAATTTACAATGGTGTTGGTTCTGCTATCATGTTGATAGCGATATTGATATTAATTAATACTGCAGGTTTTTATTTTGATGAAGCTTCTAATTTATTGAGATATACATCTGATGTTGGTGTCATATCAGATCAGTTAAACAACACACAGTCTCTAGTTAATCTTGAAGGTACTATATTTTATTTAAGTGAAAACATGAGATGGTTTATATTCATTATGTTGCTTGTGGCATTTGGAATTAAACTACCGATATTCCCGTTCCATACTTGGATGTTAAGGGTACATACAGAAGCACCTCCATCCATTGTTATGATTCACTCTGGCTTACTGCTTAAAATGGGTGCATATGGTCTCATTCGTTTTGGCGTTGTATTATTTCCAGAGCAAGCTAAAGAATGGGCTTATGTTTTAGCAATACTAGGAATAATAAATATATTGTACGGTGCCATATTGGCATTTGTACAAAATGAATTCAAGCTGATTTTGGCCTATTCAAGTATAAGTCATATGGGCATTGTGCTTCTTGGTATTGCGGCATTTAATGTGGCTGGAATGCAAGGAGCGGTATATCAATTAGTTTCACATGGTTTTATATCGGCATTAATGTTCTTAATTGTCGGTAGTATTTACGAACGCACACAAACTACAAAGCTTGATGAATTGGGCGGTTTAGCCAAATCCATTCCATTTATAAGTGGAATTTTGTTAATTGCCGGTATGGCTTCCCTAGGTTTGCCAGGTTTATCAGGTTTCATCAGTGAGTTTTTAGCTTTTGTAGGATTGTTTGATACGATGCCAATTGTTACTGTCATAGGTACACTTGGAATTGTGTTAACAGCCGTTTATGTGTTGCGAGGGGTATTGAGAATGACATTTGGGTCATTGCCAGCACAATATACCAAGATGAATGAAGCAAGATTAGTTGAAGCTGTTCCAATGATTGCTTTGGTTGCTTTTATTCTTCTTCTAGGAATATATCCTGCTGTTTTAATTGAACCGATGCAAGAAACGATTCTAAGTATAATCACGAAGATGGGGGGTTAACCAATGCGTCTTCAATTATCTGATTTAGTATATTTATCACCAGAGCTCACGTTAGTCATCGCTGCAGTCATCATATCGGTTTTAGATTTGATATTACCTAACAAGGTAAATCGTACGATATTAGGGTGGTTATCGATTGTATCTCTTATGATTTCAACCGCATTTGTCATTTATTATATGCGATTGTTGAATCTTTCAGAGGATCCATTAGTTCCTGTACAATTATTAAATCTAAGTTATCGAGTAGACGATTTTGCAAATTTATTTAAACTGATATTCCTTGTCGGAACGATCTTCATTCTCTTCATGAGTATTGGCTCCATTAAAAAGGAAGACATTCATCACAGAGGAGAATATTATTATTTATTTTTACCTGCGACATTAGGTGCTATGATTATGGCATCCTCAGGAGACTTAATTACTTTATACGTTGGTCTTGAGTTACTTAGTATCACTTCTTATATTATGGTAGGGATAAGGAAAGGGAATACGAAGACAAATGAAGCCGCATTTAAATATATAGTCGTTGGAGGTATAGCTTCAGCGTTCATACTATACGGAATGTCATTTTTATATGGTCTGTCAGGTAGTACAAATTTAACTGAAATTAATCAAGCATTGCAATTCAGCGATAGTTCCTTTGAGTTGATGATCTTTGTTAGTTTCATGTTAATCATTGCAGGATTAGGGACTAAAATTGCTGCAGCTCCTTTTCATACGTGGGCAGCAGATGTATATCAAGGAGCAGCAACACCTGTAACCGCATATTTAGCTACCGTTTCCAAAGCGGCTGGTTTTGCGATGTTATTTAGATTGGTATATTTAGTTTATTACGGAGTTGGGGGACAAGAGCAGAGTCCAATCTTTATTGACCTGTTTATGATCATTTTAATCATTGCTGCTACTGCAATGATTTTAGGAAATGCATTAGCATTAAAACAACGAAATGTGAAACGTCTTTTAGCTTATTCTGGTGTAGCGAATGCAGGATACTTATTAGTTCCTATTGGAATTGGATTACATAGTCAAGTTCCACATTCATCTAATTTTTCTGAACTGTATTTTTATTTAATTGCTTATTTGTTTATGAACCTTGGCGCATTTGCAGTGTTGATGGCAATTGAAAGGACTACTGGGAATGATGAGCTAAAAGGATTTGCAGGTTTATATTATCGAGCTCCATATACAGCATTTGCGGTTGTGATCCTTCTTTTGTCACTTGCTGGATTACCTGTTACAGGAGGATTTATCGGTAAGATATTTATTTTATTAGCTGCATTGCAAGTCAAAGTTTATTGGTTAGCGATCGTTATGATTCTTACCAGTGTTATATCCTTTTATTATTATTTTTCTATTATTCGTCAAATGTTTATGCGAACAAATTTTGAAGCAGGTTCGAATAAGTTAAAACTAACAGCTCCTATATCTATTACAATATGGATTAGCACTGTGGTTACGATTATTCTTGGGTTCTTCCCTCAATATGTTTTAAGCTACATCAACAACATCTTTTCAATCGGGATAGACTTTTTTATCAGATAGTAAGGTGTAAGTTTTGTCATATATCTTCCATAAACAAATTTTGAAATAGTGGAGAATTTGACGGGAATCATATGTGTCGTCAATAAGTGATTTTCTTACATTTCTCATATTATTTTCACCTCTCATAATATCAAGTTATGATTTTGAAAGTTTAAAGTATAACTTGATGATGTAGGGGTGATTTTTTTTATTTCTATAAAAAAACTCTTCCATTGGCCATCCAGAATTATTTTCCATTTAAGTTAAATAAAAAATATAGAAAGATTTACTTTATTAATGATATAAAAAATGATAGATTTAGTTTATAGATTATAAATATAAAACAAAGGATAGGGACAATCATGAAAAAATATATAACAAATGCATTTGTAATAGTCTCTTTTCTATTTGCAACATTAGTTGTACAAACTATATATACGCAGAGCTATATTTATGCGCAATCATCTGAATATCATGCTGATCAAAGCTGGATTATTAGATGGATTGATGAAAAGGATGAGCAAATTTTATCAAAAAGTGAAGTGATTGAAGAGTATGCTGACTTTAACATTAGTGTATTGAGACCAAATCAAGGTGAAAATATACATTTATGGTTGTCTAGTTTAAATGCATCTTCGCATGTTCAGTATTTTCAGGTAAACCATACAGTTGAAGTTTCCTCTGCGCCAAATGATGAATTTATATCACAACAGTCTTATTTAGCGAATATTGGTGCTGTTGAAGCATGGGATATTACGAATGAAAATACTGCAATAAAAATAGCAATTGTTGATACAGGGATTGACTTGCATCATCCCGATTTAATAGATAATTTAGTAGAAGGTATAAATATTCTAGATGAAAGTGTTCCTCCACAAGATGATAACGGACATGGAACAAACGTGGCTGGAATTGTTGGAGCTTCTGGAAATAATGTAATTGGAGTGTCAGGTATACTTTGGAATGCTCAAATCATGCCGATTAAAGCATTGGATGAACAAGGGAAAGGTAATGAAACTGATCTTGGAGAAGGTATTCAATATGCGGTAGAGAATGGAGCACAAATTGTAGTATTATCGTTGGGATTACATAGTGCTTCACCTTATTTACAAGAAATCGTTCAATATGCAGAGAATCATGGAGTATTAGTTGTAGCTGCATCTGGTAATGATGGGCAGCACTCAATTCAATATCCAGCTGCCTATCCTACAGTTTTAGCAGTGGGTGGCTTATATAATGATAAGACCATCCCTGAGAAATCAAATTTTGGACAAGAGATTGATGTAGTAGCACCTTGGAAGGTTTATACCACAGGGCTTGGTGGAAGTTACACTTATAATGTTGGAACTTCTATGGCTGCTCCTCAGGTTGCAGCAGCAGCAGCGCTAATCTGGTCTCAATATCCTGAATTGGAGCCTGCTCAAATTAGGAACTTAATTAGACAAACTGCGGAAGATGTATACAACAGTGGATGGGATGAACACACTGGGTATGGATTGTTAAGAGTTGATTCAGCTTTAGTTGAACCAGCTATTGAAGATATTTATGAAGATAATAATAGTAAAGATGAGGCGAAGCCGCTTCAAATGGACGCGATGATGACTGGTGCTTTAACAGGAGAAAGTGATGAGGATTGGTTTTATTTAGATAGTTTATACGATGGAAATTTAAAATTTGAATTTGAATCAACTTTAACAGGGGAAGTTGATGTAGTGGATGTTGAATTGATCTATCATTTTAATGAGGAAGTTTCCGTTTATGATTTATCACAGCCTATATCATTACCAGTAAAAAAAGATCAAAAGGGTTATATTCAATTAAGGTATAAAGATCAAACAAATCATGACTTGTTGCCATATGAATTTACTTCGCAATTTGTAATCGAGGCGGATTTATATGAAGATAATGATACTCAAGCTACAGCATTTGTTTTACCGGAAACGGGAGAAAATATTTTAGGTACATTTCATCAAGATAGCGATAAAGATTGGTATGTACTAGAGGTTGTACAAGAAGGGAACTTAAGAATCGAATTATCTACAGATACGAATCGTATGGATCCACAATTAATACTGCAAAAGCCGGATGGCACCTCTCTTTTTATAGATAGAGGAAATGCTGGAGAAGCTGAATTTTATTCTGGTTCTGTATTACCTGGGAAATATTATTTTCAAGTACAGAACTATGAGGAAGAAGGTATGGAGTCCTTACCCATTATAGGTAATTATCTTTTTCAAGTGACTTATCTTCCTACATTCGTTGATGCAAATGAACCTAATGATAAAGCATATCAAACTACAAAACTAGATTTGAATATAGAACTTAATGGAGTTTTTGATCATGGAACAGACGAAGACTGGTTTTCATTTAGCATTGATGAAACAAGTGACATAAGTATTGATTTAGGTCAATTGCCACAAGATAGAAATGTTACATTAAGTGTGTTAAATTCGACACAGAGCTTAGTATTTCTTACTACAAACGAAGGACAAACGAACATCAATAAACAATTAGAGGGTTTAAATGCGGGTACTTATTATGTCAAACTTGCATCAGATCAGGCTTTTGACTATCAAATGTATTCATTAAAAGTTACAGAGAGAAATATTGACACCATTTTTACAGATATTGAAACACACTGGGCTAAAGAAGAAATTAAAGAACTTTGGGAGCAGGGGGTAGTCAACGGAGTTGATGGAAGGTTTCTTCCAAATGAGAATATTACACGTGCCGAAGCAATCACTATGGTCGTAAGGGCGATGGAGCTAACTGGAGTAGAACCGACTTCATCACCATTTATAGATATAACTAATAAATATTGGGCATATGAACCTATATTATTAGCTAATCAAGCTGGTTTAATCAGTGGTTATACTGATGGAACGTTTGCTCCTAACGATAATTTAAACAGAGTTGAAGCAGCAAAAATTATTGCAAATGCTCTTGATATAGAAGGTGTTGAAGGTGAAATTCCTTTTAGTGATATACCTCAAGGGTATTGGGCATCGGGTATTTTAACGCAATTAAAATTGAATGGAATTATAAGTGGTTATAATGATGGTACATTTAGACCTGAAAATGAGACAAGTCGTGCTGAATTTGCTACATTAATATATAATTTGTTATTAGATTAGGAGATGTAATGCTTCATGTTGATGGAAGCAGTTGTAAACAATATTACGAATATAGTTATTGTATTGTTAAGTATTTTATTGTGCTGGAAAGTGCTGCAATCTTTTCGATTTGATATTTTCATGAAAAACCCGGAAAGCTTTGAAGCCAAATTGTTAAAGGTCATCATTACAATTGTGATTGGTAATCAGCTAGGAAATTTTATCATTCAGTATTATAACTGGTCCCTTGCAATAAAATATTTATTTCAATGAGTGTAACAGAATAACATTAGCTACAAATGCGAACAATGTAAAATAAATGATTACTCGACAACAAAAAAGGAAATAAAAGTTAGTTGTAACAAATTGGATAGTAGTGTAAAATTGTAAAGATTGCAGACTATATTATTGATGCGCGGAGGCCAAACAATGGAAAAAATAATCGTCCGCGGAGGCATACCATTATCTGGTAAAGTCAAAATAAGCGGTGCCAAAAACGCTGTATTACCTATTATAGCTGCCTCAATTTTAGCAAAAGATGGAGTAAGTGTAATTCGCGATGTTCCTCCTCTTGATGATGTTTTTACCATAGCTAAAGTATTAGAGGCAATGGGGATAAATATTCAGTATGAGAATGAAGTTTTAACAGTTGATGCTAAACAAGTAAAAGCACATGAAGCACCTTACGAATTGGTACGCAAAATGAGAGCCTCCTTTTTAGTTGCTGGCTCATTATTAGGTCGTGAAGGTTATGCTAAAATATCCTTACCTGGAGGATGTGCAATAGGCACGCGTCCCATAGATCAGCATTTAAAGGGTTTTGAAGCCATGGGTGCTCAGATTGAATTTGGGCAAGGTTTTATTGAGGCTAGATCTAACGGGAGATTAAAAGGTGCTAAAATATATTTAGATGTTCCTAGTGTCGGAGCAACTGAGAATATCATGATGGCTGCTACACTAGCTGATGGTACTACAATCATTGAAAATGCTGCCAAAGAACCAGAGATTGTTGATTTAGCAAACTTCTTAAATGGAATGGGAGCGAAGGTTCGAGGTGCAGGTACAGGAATGATTAGAATAGAAGGTGTGCAACAGTTATCAGGTGTGGATCATACAGTGATCCCTGATCGTATTGAAGCAGGTACATATATGATTGCAGCAGCTATTACCAGAGGAAACATTTTTATAGAAGGTGCAATTGAAGATCATTTAACACCTGTCATTTCAAAGTTGGAAGAAATGGGAACCACTATTCTTATTACCGAAAAAGGAATAAAAGTCTCTGCCCCAGCTACATTAAAGGCTGTAGACTTGAAAACATTACCTTATCCAGGATTTCCTACGGATATGCAATCTCAAATGATGAGCTTATTAATGATTTCAGATGGAACAAGTATTGTCTCTGAGTCTTTATTTGAAAATCGTTTCATGCATGTATCTGAATTTGAACGAATGAATGCGAAAATTAAAGTAGAGGGACAAACAGCGGTAGTAAATGGGAATACTAAATTAATTGGTGCTAAAGTTAATGCCACAGATTTAAGAGCAGGTGCAGCATTGATTTTAGCAGGGTTAGCAGCTGAAGGGGAGACAATAATTTCTGATATTCATCATATAGATCGTGGGTATGTAAGTGTAACTGAAAAATTAAAACAGTTAGGTGCAGATATTGGCAGGGTTCAATATCAGGAAAATGTGGAAGTACACGATCTAAATACAAAGATTGAACGTGTACTGCCTATTCAACCTACATTGGCATAATCATATATTCATAATATCACTACTTATATTTATAAAAGTCACCATTAGGTGGCTTTTTTTGCGTACAATTTCAACTTTTCACTAATGTTTTAATATCGTTTTTTGATTTGGAGTTGATTTAATTTGGACTATGAAGTTCTAATTTATAGTTTTAATTTATATATTATATTAACTATGCTTCCCGAGAGAATGATAACCTAAGGAGGTTTTTTATGACGAGTTTACAGCAGTATCTAAGCAAACGTAGCACCAATGTAGTAGATAATAGTGTGATATCAATTTATGAGGAAATAGAACAAGCTAAACAGGATTGGATTGCAGCAGGTAAAAAGTTTAATTACGCTGTTGATAAGGACGAGATTGATTTTGCTATATTTTCATTGGAGGCAGCGGAAAAAAGGTATGAAATGTTATTAAGACAGGCTAAGGAGTTACAGATTACTAAGTTGGAAGAAAAGAAAAAATAACGGGGGATTAAAATGGGATTTATATCGTACCTAATTATTGTATTTGTTGTTTTTTTACTAATTTTGGGAGTTATAAACTATCAGAAAGTTTCAAAATGGATGAATTATGTATTAATAAATATTATTACTTCTGCTATTTTTATTTATATAGTTAATTTAATAGTAGAAGGTGATTTTTTATCGATTAATTATGTAGTTATTATTACAAGTAGTCTGTTGGGGGTTCCTGGATTGTTAGGAGTAATAGGTGTAAAGTTCTTAATCATATGAAAATAGTTACCTCTCTTCTTTAGAAACAAAATTATACTATATTATAGTATTTAAAATGAACTTTAAATTTGTCATAATCGTAGCTGAGCTCAGTGACTAGAAAGGTTTTTTATGTTCTGAAAGAAAAAAATAAAAAGTGTTGACATGATAGTTTTATATGTGTTATATTTATCAAGTCGCCGCTGAGACGGACGACAAAAACAAAAGAAAATGCTTGATAATAAGGCATTCTTTGCACCTTGAAAACTGAATAACGAGTGAACTTAAGGAGACCTGAAAGATTTTCAGGAATCCAAACAAATAGCTCAAAAGTTTTAAACTTTTGGGAACCCGGATATAACATGTAACAAAG